>JAUNAE010000008.1 GCA_030527765.1 Eubacteriales bacterium | reverse complement strand
GAAGTGCGATGAGAGAGAAAACAGAAATGCTGCACTTTCGAGTCAGCCCACAGGAACTTGCACGCATTAATCAGAAGCGTCATGAGATAGGCATCCGCAATATGGGTGCCTATCTTCGTAAGATGGCAATGGATGGGTATTGTGTGAATCTGGATCCAAGACCAGTACTTGAAATCTCAACGCTCATTCGTAGATGCAGCAATAACCTCAATCAATATGCAAAGAAAGCAAATGAGACAGGTAGTATCTATGCTGAAGATATTAAAGATTTGCAGAACCGCTTAGATGAAATCTGGGAAAATCAGACTCTGCTGTTAAAGAAGTTAGCGAGCATCAAATAAGAAAAGCACAGGGAGAAATTCCTGTGCCCTACATAGAGAAAACCCTTTGTCAACATCGTGGTGGTATTTCTCTATGTCCTTTACAATGAAGATGAAGAAAAGAAATGGAGGTATTGACGATGAAGGTGATCGGATTTCTATTGAAGACAGTGGTAAAGATGGTAGTATTCCCGTTGCTGTTTCTGATGATATTTATCCAGTGGATTGCAAATATTCTGATCAATGTATCTGCTTATATTATTTCACCTGTGATGCTGTTTGTCTTAGGATGTGGAATCTATTCAGTAGTTAAAGCAAGCTGGTTGAATGTGGCTTTGCTGACAGGAATCGAACTTGGATTATTTGTATTGGTATTTGGTGCAAACTGGATTGTGATGATTATGGAAGATCTCTGCGATGGATTGATGGGATTCATGCATTCCTAAGAAAATAGAAAAATAAGCAACGAGGAGTCACTTCGAAAGAGGTGGCTCTTTTGCATTGCAGGAAGGAGAGATTATGGCAGCAACAAGACTTATAGCGCTGCATGTGAATAAGGGAAAGACGGTAGCGCAGTGTCTGGCTGACCGTACCGATTATTCCGAGAATGCAGCGAAAACAGAAGATGGAAAATATATCAGTTCCTATGAATGTGATCCTAAGACCTGTGATGAAGAATTTCTATTATCTAAAAGACAATATGAACATATCACTGGCAGAACGCAGAAAAGAGATGTGATTGCTTATCAGATCAGACAGTCATTCAAACCGGGAGAGATTACACCGGAGGAAGCAAATGCAGTTGGATATGAGCTGGCAAAGAGATTCACCAAAGGACGACATGCCTTTATCGTAGCAACTCATGTAGATAAAGCCCATATTCATAACCATATCATTTTCAATTCCACCACTTTGGATTGTTCCAGAAAGTTCCGAGACTTTAAGTTGTCCGGGCTAGCAGTTGCAAGACTGAGCGATCTTATCTGTTTGGAGCACAGCTTATCGATTATTGCACGTAAACCATACAGAGAACGAGTTAAGAGAACCGAATATCCTCAGAAGAAATCCTTCCGAGACGAAATCTGTGATGCGATTGACAGATCATTAAAGAAGAAACCAAAGGATTTTGAAGAATTACTTCAGCTTCTGCAGGAAGAAGGATACGAATGCAAGAAGGGAAAACATCCTGCATTAAAAGGAAAAGGACAGAGCAGGTATGTGCGTTTCCGATCACTGGGAGAAGATTATTCTGTTGAAGCATTGTCAGCGGTTATTGCAGGCACAAAAGAACATGCACCTAAGCCAAGAAAACAGTATCGTACTAATACTGTCAGCAAGCAGATTCACCAGAAACCGGAGATGGCATTCTTGATCGACATTCAAGCTAAGATCCAAGCCGGTAAAGGAGCCGGATATATAAGATGGGCGAAGGTATTCAATCTGAAACAGATGGCACAGGCCATGCTATTTATGCAGGAACATGGCATCAGCAGTTATGATGAACTTCATAAGAAAGCATCAAATCTAACAAAGACACAGGAAGCACTGTTGGAATCCGTAAAATCTGATGAAGACCGATTGTCTGAGATTGCAGTATTGAAGAAACATATCATTAACTATGCCAAGGCGAAGGATGTATTCGCGGAGTACAGAGCATCAGGATATAATCAGGAATTCTTTGAAGCGCATCGTGACTTGTTGCTCCCTCGTAGAGCTGCAAAGGAAGCCTTTGATGAGTACAAGAAGGTTCATGGAAAAGATTCAACAATTCCTAGAGTGAAAGATCTCAGTGCAGAATATTCAGAGATTCTGGAACGAAAGAAAAAGAACTACTCAGAATACAAAAAGCTCAAGCGTGAATCAAAGGACTGGCAAGTGGCAGATGCAATTGTACAGATGATTCTCGATGAGAATGTAACGAAAAAACGGGAAGAACTCCGTGGAGAAAATGAGATGCATCTATAAACGGTAATGCAGGGTGATATCCACTCTGCATTTTACATATTTAATCATTGAACTTGTATCACATTCATGCAGGGTTACAAAAAGGTGCCTATGTAATAAAAAGGTGCGTACTTTTTTCGTGTTTGTACATTCGATATACTGATCATAATGAAAGGAAACAAACGATTGGAGTGATATGACGATGAAAGAAAAAGCCTATTTTGAAGTAGATCGGGATAAATGTATCGGATGTGGACAGTGTATCAAGGTATGTCCCGGTGCCGTATTGGAGATGGACAAGGATAACAAACCTGTCATGAAGGAATTTGATGCTTTTGGATGGAATGGGTGTTGGAAATGCGAACACTGTCTTGCGGTTTGTCCGGTTGGTGCAATTTCCATTTTTCATCATAAACCGGAAGAAAGTATGACACAGCTTCCGGTTAAGGAAACAGCACCCGTAATCAAATCTGTAATTGCGAATCGGCACACATGCCGAAGATTTATAGACAAGGATGTCTCTGCGGATGTTGTCAATGAATTGATGGATCTGTTAGCGAATGCACCGAATGGCGGAAACAAACAACAGGTAGAGTTCACTTTAATCGATGACAAGGATGCAATGAAGGAATTCAGAGACCTTGCATATACAAGGATGGATGAACTTGCAACAGAGGGAATTTATCCGGAAGGATTTGATAAAGCAAGCTTTGAGGATATGAAGCGATGGGAGAAGACAGTCAGACCGGATATGCTGTTTTGTGGTGCGCCACATCTGTTAATTCCGCATGTTCCGCTTGGAAAAGGGGAGCCGGTACCGGATGCTATTGTGGCAAGTGCCTATTTCGAAATTCTTTGCAATGGTATGGGGCTTGGCTGTGCCATGCTGACATTTCCGCTTGGTGTGTTAAATACCATGCCGGAGGTTAAGAAAATGCTGAACATACCGGAGGATCATTATATTCCGATGCTGTTGGCATTTGGCTATCCGGAGATCAAATATCGCCGAGGAGTACAGAAAAAGATGGACTCAAGCAGGATTCATAGACCATTTCAGAAGACACAGGGAGGAGAGAATAAATGAATATGATACAGGGAATGTGGGAGCTATTTTTAAGCAGAAAAAGTTTTTTCTTAGAGCTTTTATTGGAGCATCTTCAAATCAGTACGACAGCAATCGTGATTGCAATTATCATAGGTGGGATTGCCGGACTGTTGATTAGTGAATATCAGAAAGCAGCAAAGCCGACACTTGCAGTGATTAACTTTCTTTACACGATACCATCCATTTCTATGTTGGGATTTTTAATTCCTTTCTCTGGAGTCGGAAATGCAACAGCAATTATTGCTTTGACGGTATATGCATTGCTCCCGATGGTTCGAAACATGCATACTGGTCTTACGAATGTAGATGATGCGATTTTGGAAGCAGCAAAGGGTATGGGCAGTACCAGAATACAGATCTTGTTTAAGATTAAACTGCCGCTCGCTATGCCGGTTGTGTTTTCCGGAATTCGCAGCATGGTGACAATGACGATTGCCTTGGCCGGTATTGCTTCCTTCATTGGTGCCGGAGGACTTGGTGTAGCCATCTATCGTGGTATCACCATGAATAACATGGCGATGACAATGGTTGGAAGCTTACTGATTGCGCTGCTTGCACTTGTGATCGATGCAATCATGGGCGTGGTTGAAAATACGCTGAAGAAGAGAGTGCGCATTGGAAAGAAAGCACGTATTGGTATAGGAATCGTAGTGGCAGCGATTATCATTAGCCTTCTTGGAAATATGATTCTTTCTACGCAGAAGAAGGATACGATACATATCGCAACAAAGCCGATGACGGAGCAGTATATTATCGGAGATATGCTGCAGCTTCTCATTGAGCAGGATACGGATCTGGAAGTGGAAATGACACAGGGAATCAATGGGGCAATCATTGCACCGGGAATGGAAAGCGGAGAATTTGATCTCTATCCGGAATATACCGGAACCGGTTGGAACATGATCCTTCTGCGAGACGGTCTATATCAGGATGATATGTTTGATGAGCTGAATCAGGGATATCAGGAGGAATTGAATCAGCAGTGGGTTGGCATGTATGGATTCAGTGACATGTTTGGTATCGGTGTGCGTAAAGAAATTGCAGAGAAATACAATCTGGAGACTTACTCAGATCTCATTGCAGTTGCTGATCAGTTGACTTTCGGCGCAGAATATGACTTCTTCGAGCGAGAGGATGGATATGATGCACTGTGTGCAGTGTATGGATTTGAATTTGGAAAAACCATGGATCTGGATATCGGATTGAAGTACCAGGCAATCAATCAGGGCAAGATTGATCTGATGACGATATTTACAACGGACGGACAGCTGACAGATTCCGACCTTGTGGTGCTGGAGGATGATTTACAGTTCTTCCCGGCAGATATGTGTGGAAATGTCATCCGCACAGAAGTGCTGGAAGCACATCCGGAACTTTATACCGTATTCGATAAGCTCACCGGTGTTTTGACAAATGATGAAATGGCAAATATGAATTATCAGGTAGAATCCGAGGGAAAGGATGCCAAGGAATTGGCTCGTGAGTTTCTGGCAGAAAAAGGATTACTGAACGAATAGGAAGGTGAAAGACATGGCAGCAGTCATTGAATTTAAGGATATCAAGAAAGCATATGGCGATAAGGTGATTATGGAGCATTTTAATCTCGCTGTGGAGAAAGGAGAATTTGTTACCATCATTGGTTCTTCCGGCTGTGGGAAGACAACTGCACTGAAAATGGTAAACGGTCTGATTCAGCCGACAGAGGGAAAAATTTTTGTGGACGGACAGGACATCTCCACTGTGGATCAGACAATGCTTCGCAGAAATATCGGCTACGCCATTCAGGGAAGTGTTTTGTTTCCTCATATGACAGTGGAAGAAAATATTGCGTATGTTCCGAATCTACTCAACAAGAAGGATAAGAAGCGTACCAGGACGGCAGTAGAAAAATGGATGAAGATTGTAGGGCTTGAGGATGAGCTGCGCCAGCGTTATCCGTCTGAGCTTTCCGGTGGTCAGCAGCAGAGAGTAGGTATTGCAAGAGCACTTGCCGCTTCACCGGAGCTGCTTCTTATGGATGAACCATTCGGGGCAGTTGATGAGATCACAAGAGGTCAGCTTCAGACAGAACTGAAGAGAATCTATGAAGAAACCGGAATTACTGTAATGTTTGTGACACATGACATCTCTGAAGCGTTAAAGCTAGGAACAAAGGTACTTGTGTTGGATCATGGTGAAATTCAGCAATACGATAAACCATCTGAATTATTGAAGAATCCGGCTACTGATTTTGTAAAGAAGCTTGTAGAGAAGGAACGAAGAACCTGCCATCTGGCAGAAGAACAGCTGAAGAACTGTGAATTCAGTGGTGTGAATCAATAAAATCAAATATAACAAAAGAAAAAGGATGCATCAGTCGCAATAGACCAATGCATCCTTTGCTTTTCTTGAGGATGTTTATTCCGTTCCAAAACTTTGTTTGTAGTCATTTCCCCACTGTTCCATAGAGAAAATGATGGGACGCATAGATTCGCCAAGTGGCGAAAGGGAGTATTCCACGCGCGGCGGCACTTCAGGGTAAACCGTGCGGATAATAATACCATCTTCCTCCATGGAACGAAGACTATCGGTCAGTACCTTCTGACTGATGCCGTCCAGACTTTTCTTCAACTCATTAAATCTCCAGGGACGAGCCAAAAGATTACGCATAATCAGCAGCTTCCACTTGCTTCCGATCAGAGAAACTGTTGTGGCAACCGGACATTCAGGAAGCTCATCTTTTGTTTTCATTCGATCACCTCCACCCATTAGTATCTTTTAGAATGTTACATTCAAATTATAGTGCAACATCAAAAATCGTTCAATATGCATAAGTTACAAAAAGGTGCCTATGTAATAAAATTGTGCGTACTTTTTTCGGTTATGATTATCCGCTAATATAAAATCATCAAGAAAAAAGAGGTGACTTACGAAAATGGGTATGAAAGAAAAAACACATTTTGTTGTAGATAAAACGAAGTGCATTCGATGTGGAAAATGTAAAAATGTTTGTTCCGGTATGGTGATCGATTACGACACGGAAGGTTATCCATACATGAAGGAGTTTGAGAGATTTGGATGGAGGGGATGTTGGAAGTGCCAACATTGTCTTGGGGTATGTCCGGTTGGAGCAATTTCGATTTTTGATAAAGATCCACAGGATTCGTTGCCTCCAGTACCAAAGGAGATGGGACAGTATATGGAACAGCTCGTAACGAATCGCCGCTCCTGCAGAAGATTCCTTGATCAGAACGTAGATCCCAAGATCATCGATCACATACTATCGGCAATGCAAGCTGCACCGACCGGCGGTAATTCCTGCAACGTGGAATACACAGTGATTGACGATAAAGACCGTGTGAAAGAAATCTGGAAGAATGCTTATGCGGTAATGGATGCGAAAGCGAAAAAGCATGAGTACACGCAAAGCTTCAGCGATTTTTATTATCGAAAGATGAAAGAATCTGAGAAGACCGTTCGCAAAAATGATTTACTGTTTTGTGGGGCACCGCATTTATTTATTGCACATGAAAGATGCGCTGGAAAGTGGGCAGAAGACAGCAAAGTAAATTGTAATATTGCAACAGCATATTTTGAACTTTTGTGTAATGCATATGGTCTTGGAACAACAATCATGAGTTATCCAGCGGAAGTACTGAATGAATTAGCATCGGAAGCTAGAGCGATGCTGAATATTCCACATGATCACTATACAAAACTAATCGTCGGATTCGGTTATCCGGAGATTACTTATGCAAGAGGAGTACAAAAGGACAGGACAAGCAAAATCCATCGATATTCGCATGACAGACAGAAGGGTAGGAAATAAAGGAATGTTGTTTGATTTGAAAAATAAAAGCACAGTAAAAGACAATACAACCGAACATGTAAAAAAGATTTTGCAGGATGCGGATGCGATTCTGATCGGAGCAGGAGCCGGACTTTCCACATCAGCAGGATTTATCTATGAAGGAAATCGCTTTGAAACTTATTTCTATGATTTTATCAAGAAATATCATTTTCAGAGCATGTACGTTGGCGGATTTCAGAAATATGAAACATTGGAAGAACATTGGGCGTATTGGAGCCGGTTTATTTATATCAATCGCTATATGGATGCACCAAAACGTACTTATGAAAACATATTCCGGTTAGTCAAAAATAAGGATTATTTTGTGCTGACGACAAATGTGGATCACTGTTTTCAGAAATCAGGATTTGATAAGAAACGTTTATTTTATACGCAAGGTGATTACGGATTATTCCAGTGCAGTGATCCGTGTCATGATGATACTTATGATAACGAAAATGTGATACGAAAGATGGTATTGGCGCAGGGGTTTGAGATTGAGGCGGACGGAACACTTGTTGTTCCGGAAGACAGAAATATCAAGATGACGATTCCTTCTGAAGTGCTTCCAAGATGCCCAAAATGTGGAAAGCCTATGACTATGAATCTTCGTTCAGATCAGACATTTGTACAGGATGGAGGATGGGATACGGCAGCCAGTCGCTATGATGATTTTGTGAGAAGGCATAGAAATACGAACATTGTTTATCTAGAACTTGGAGTTGGATACAATACGCCAAGTATTATTAAATATAATTTCTGGCAGCAAACCTATCAGAATCCGAAAGCGCAGTATATCTGTATGAATTATGGACAGGCTTATGCACCGGAAGAGATTGAAAAACGTTCCATTTGTTTGGATGGAGATATTGATGAATTGGTAAAGGAGATGTTGTAAGTATGGATTTTAGAGAAATATCAAAGAAGAGAATTACTGTAAGAAAATTTGACCAGAAACCTGTGGAGAAAGAAAAGGTGGATTTAATTTTGGAAGCAGGTAGATGGAGCCCGACGGCTGTGGACTATCAGCCGCAAAGAATTTTGGTCTTAAATCAGCCGGAACAGTTTGAAAAAGTTCGTCAGTTCTGCACGTTTGGCTATGACAAAAAGTATGCAGATATCGCAGAAGAGTGTGCCACGGAGGATCGAAAAAATAATGTATACTATTATGGAGCACCGCTGGTGTTTCTCGTGTGTTATGACAAGACTGTGTGTTGGAAACATCCGCAGTCAGGAGCAGAGAGCGGACCAACCGATGCCACAATCGTCACAACGCATATGATGTTGGAGGCGGCAAGTCTTGATCTGGGAACCGTATGGATTAGTTACTTTGATCATGACAAAGCGCGAGAAATTTTGAACATTCCAGAGAATTATGAGATTCTTTGTATGCTTTATGTTGGATACCCGGCAAAAGATTTTAAGCCGAATCCGAACATGACAGGTAAACGATTCCCAATCGAGAAGACCTGCTTTGAAAATAGCTTTGGTAATCCGTATCAGACAGATTTTTTTGAGGAACCTGCAAAGAATCCTTTTAGACAATAGACATTTAATGCAAGTCAAGCACCTTATTTATTAAACGGCAGTTGCCGTTTGGTAATAAGGTGTTTTTTTGACGGAATGAAATTGCATTAAGCGTCCGGAACGGATGCGTAGCCAGTGTCTAAGACACTGATCTTTATGGGGATTGGGGAGTTCCCCAACAAGCAGAAAATCGCATGGGTAGCACCCATGCCCTGCTTGCGAGAGAGAGAAAACATCTTGAGTAGAGCTTGAAATGATGAATACAAAATATTGATAGATTCAACTGAATATTGAAAAATATCGTGGCGTGTGATAGACTGATTCAAGATGGGCGTACTATGCCCAAGAACTGTTATCAAGCATATTTTCATGTATAGGTAATATGGTGAGGTAGACATCATGGCAATCAGTTATCGAAAGCTTTGGATAGAATTAATCGATAGAAATATGAACAAAACGGAACTTCGAGAAGTATCAGGAATTACAACCAATGCGTTAGCTGCGCTGGGAAAAGATGAGCGAGTTACCACGGATGTTCTGAATAAAATCTGTCTGGCATTGAAGTGCGATATCGGCGATATCATGGAGATCATTCCAGATGATGAATACAAAAAGAGACAGGAACGAGCGAAAGAACTGAATCCTGTATACAAAGAGGAGGAATGATGTAGATGATCGAGATGAAAGTATTATCTGCACCCTTTGCTTGTCGAACAAAAGACCTTCTATGGTATCGAGAAACAAAACAGTGCATTGAATTACTAAGAGATGGAAAGACGCTTGATGAAATAAAAGAGTTAAGTCAAAACGAGAATGTTTTCAACGCTGCTTCTTCCAGTAGAGCAGACAATATACGTGTTGTAACAGCTAGAAGAATCAAAGCTGTGAATGATGAATTTATCGAGTTTTTTTCTCGACAGGATGCAATGACGCAAAAACAATTATGTGTTGTTTTGGTTATGCTGACGGATCGGACTTTCTATGAGTTCATGAATAATGTATTCCGTGAAAAAATGATTCTTGGAATCTCCGAACTGCATGATAGTGATTTGATTGGATTTATTCATGGATTGCAGGAACATGATGAGAGAATTGCAAAATGGTCTGATGCTGCAGTAATCAAGGTGCGAGATAACTATAAGCACATTTTGAAAGAAGCAGAGTTTATTTCGGAAACTGGAACGGTAAGAGAAATTGTTCGTCCGATTATTAGCGATACCATGAAGACGTTCTTAAAGGATGAAGGATTGTTGCCAATTTATAAAATCTTAGCAGGAGAAAACTTATGAAAACGATAGAAGAAAGATTAGATATCCTGGAAGAAAAAATGAGGCAGGAGTCCTTTCGAAATAATACAGGATTAGGGGGAGAAGTCGGATACTATGTGTTCGACTACGATCCAAATCAGGAACTTATTGTTCGTGAGAGAATAAACAGTTTGGGAAATTCCAATACGGTACTAAAGTTTGGATATCAACTTAAAATATTTGATCTCTATGAACTCATTCTTCAACTATTAGAAGAGGAAGGTGTCTTAGAAGATTTGAAAGATCTTGAAGAAGAGGAAGGAACAGATTATGTGTTCCAGAGCATTTCAGATGTGCTTCGCTTTGATGATAAGGACAGTTTGATTATTCGCTACATTATGGATAACACACCAGATGACTCGGTGGTATTTCTTACCGGCGTGGGTAAGAGTTATCCGATTTTAAGATCTCATAAAATACTCAACAACTTGCATCAGGTAATGGATCATTGTCCGGTGATTCTATTCTTCCCGGGTAAATATAATGGCGACTCTTTGAATATTTTTGGAGAGGCTGCAAATGATCAAAATGAAAATTACTACAGAGCATTTCCAATAGTTGAGAGATAAGAGAGGGAACGTCATATGAAGATTCAAAATATGTTTTTAAAAGACATTGATCGTCCGATTTCCGGTGTTATTAAAGTTGGCCAGATCGAGGATGAAGATAAAAAACAGGAGTTGGATGAATACGTTGTTACAAGAGAATTAACAAAGCATTTCCGTGAATTCTTTGATAATTATACTGCCAGCATGGACACACCGACTGACAATATCGGCGTGTGGATTTCCGGCTTCTTTGGAAGTGGTAAATCTCACTTCTTAAAGATTTTATCTTACGTACTTGATGACACGCTTGTTGATGGAAAAAACGAAAATGAGTACTTCAAGAATAAAGATAATAGGCAGGTGGATCCAACCATCTATGCAAATATGGAACGTGCCTCACACACGCCTACACAGGCCATTTTGTTCAATGTAGATTCAAAGAGTACGTCTACAGCCAAGTCAGATAGCAATGCCATTGTTACCGTATTCAATCGAGTGTTCAATGAAAAGCTTGGATACGATGGAGCGAACCCTGCGCTTGCAGATTTGGAAAGACAGTTGGATGAAGAAGGTCAGTATGAATTGTTCCAGGAGACATTCCGGCGTTTGCATGGACAGGAGTGGAAAGAAGTAAGAAATAAGTTCCGTGTTATCCGCGGACGAGTAGAGAAGACACTTGTTGAGATGGGATACATGGATGAAGAAAATGCAAAACTCTGGGTAAAAGAGTCTACGACTCAGAACTATCAGATTGCTATCGAAGATTTTGCAGAACGTGTCCATCAGTACATCGAAAGATCCGGCAAGAGAGTCGTATTCCTGGTAGATGAAATTGGCCAGTTTATTAGTACTGATTCTAAGTTAATGCTGAACTTACAGACGATGACAGAGGAACTTGGTGTTCGCTGCCACGGAAAAGCATGGATCATAGTAACCGCGCAGGAAGACATTGATTCTATGACTGCCAATATGGACGTCACAGCAGAAAGTAAGAATGACTTCTCTAAGATTCAGGGCCGTTTTAAAACAAGATTATCTCTGACATCTGTTAATGCGGATGAAGTTATTCGTGAAAGAATTTTAAAGAAAAACGAAGCCGGAACTATGACTTTGAAAGCACTGTATGACTCTGAAGAAACAGTCATCTTAAATGCAGTGGACTTCAAAGACAATGGTCGCGAAATGAAGAAGTATAAGAGTGCTGATGAGTTTGCGGAAGTATATCCGTTCCTACCTTATCAGTTCCATTTGCTTGCAGATATTTTAAATGCAATCCGCTTAAACAGCTCTTCCGGGCGTCATCAGTCTGAAGGTGAGCGTTCCATGCTTGGAGCGTTCCAGCAAGCTGCTAAAGCTGTGATGTACAAGGAGGAAGGAGCAATTGTTCCGCTGTATCGTTTCTTTGACGACCTTGTGGAATTTATTGACCATACGCATGCGATTGTAATTCTTCGTGCGCAGGAGAATGAAAGAATCAACCCGAATAAAGAGGAGGACTGCTTCCCGGTCAATGTATTGAAAGTGTTGTTCCTTCTTAAATATGTTCAGGGAATTCCACTCACAGAAAATAATATTGTGAACTTCATGATGACCAATATCCATGAAGATAAGGCAGAACTTAGAAAGAAAGTATCAGAAGCATTACAGTTGCTTGTGAACAATCTGCTTGTTTCACAGATTCAGGATACATACGAGTTTTTGACAGATGAAGAACAGGACATTAATCGTCAGATTCGTGATCGTAACATTGCAGAGCGTGACATCATGGCTGCAATCACGAAGGTCGTATATGACAGCATCTACAATAATGTTCGTTATCGTGTTCCGAAGTTTAACGGTAGATATACCTTTGCCTTCAATCAGTTTGTAGATAACATTCCGAACAAGGGAAATCAGAACAATCAGATTGGTCTTCGTATTATCACACCACGTTATACAGGAACAACTGGTGATGGAAATGTTGATGACACGACACTTTCCATGATTTCTGTGAGAAACCAGGAAGCTATCTTAAAGTTACCGGTAGATAGTAATCCATATTATAAAGAGATGCAGAATGCACTCAAAATTGAAGATTATATTCGTTCTGTTGCTGATCCTCAAAAGGGAAAATCAACGATTATTCGTAATACAAAAATGCAGGAAGCTGGAAAGAGCAGAGCAGCTGCATTAGATGCTTTGAAAGAGTCAATTGGCAATGCTGACATCTTTGTAAATGGCCAGCATGTTACTGATATTAAATCACATGATTCCGTAGTTAGAATCAACGAAGCATTGGGAAGATTGGTAGACACTATCTACTATAAGCTTTCTTACATTGAGTCTCCTAAGGATGACATCGCCATCAAAAATCTGTTCAAGACAGATAATCAGACCAAGTTGGAGTTAGGCGATGCAGGAGAACCGAATTCTTTAGCTGTGAAAGAAGCATTCGAATATATCAGCAGAACAACTTCTGCACATTCCATGATTTCTATGAAATCTCTGTTGGATCACTTTGCTATTGCACCGTATGGATATACAGAGATGGATACGAAGTGGATCATTGCGAAGTTATTTAAGGATGGAAAAATCAGCGCAACAGCGGAGAAAGAGCCAATCACGATTTTTAATCGCGATGCAAATGATTTAGGAACCTATTTCACGAATCGCAGATATGAAGATAAGCTGTTGTTCAAGGCAAAAGAGATTATTGATCCTGCACAGATAACAGATTGCCGTAAGGTAATCAAGGAACTCTTCAATCGTACAGAGACATCTGACGATGCGGATCGTGTAATGTCTACATTTAAAGATGCGTCCAATAGTCTTAAAAGAGAACTAGAATGGATGCTTCGCGAACAAAATGGTCAGCCAAAGTATCCTGGCAAGTCCATTATGGAGGAAGTAAAGAGTTCGCTTAATCAGTTTGAGTCTATTACAGATGAGACAACGTTCTTCCGTACGATATCCAGACAGAAAGTTGATCTGATAGAACTTGCAGAAGATCTCGCACCGGTTCGTACATTCTACAATAGTGATACGCAGAAGAAGATTTTCGATGATTACGGATTACGTGCGCTTAAATTCTATGATTCAAGTAAGGAACATATTACGGATGCAACATTAACAGGTATTGTTGATCATATTAGATCCATCATTACGAATCGTTCACCGTATGAAAAGATTAAAAATCTTCCTGATCTTTACGATAAATTCATTGAAAGTTATAACCGTGTTCTGGATGCTAAGTTAGAGCCGGTAAAGCAGGTAATTGAACAGGATGAAAAGATTGTTCTGGATGCATTGAAAGATAAGGAATATCAAAGCAAATATGAAGCACGCGTAAAGAGAGAGTTCCATGAGCTTTTAGAGCGCGCGACCAATGAACCGAATATTTCAGATATGCTTGGCTTCAAGGATAAGGCTGATAGTTTGTGTAAGAAATATCTGGATGAATTTGCAAGTATTCCTGATCCGCAGCCGGAAGGAGATCCTGGCGATAATACGAATGGCGGAAATAACGATACACCACAGACTCCTCCAGTTAAGCAACCAAAGGTGAAAAATGTTATAGCACGTAATATTGTTGCGGACACTTGGTATATCAAGAACACAGCAGATATTGATAATTACTTAAATAATTTAAGAAAGCAGATTGAAGCAGAACTTTCAGATAGTGATGAAGTAAGACTGCATCTGTAATGGGAAGAAAGGTGCTGGAAATGGATAAGACAGCGATTAAAAACTTTGCCATCTGGGCAAGAAACAAATTAAAAAGTGAAATCAAGGTAAGAGCTGGTTTTATGGGCATTACTGAAAGTGGTATTGCGTCTCCGCTTCCGGCATCTACATCAGATATTCAATATTTTGATGTAGCATCCAGTGAACCTGTAAAACTGCAGGGGAGAGAAATCGAGATGCGTAAGCGTATTGTTTCTAAGTTAGAGCAGCATGCAAAGGAATCTGGATATCAGACAGCTTACGATAGTTTGATTGAAAATATGGCATCTGAATGGTTTAACCGTCTGATTGCCATTCGTTATATGGAAGTCAATGATTATTTCTCTGACGGTCTTAGAATGCTTTCATCTGTTCAGGCAGGAAAACAAGATCCGGATATTGTTAGCAGACCATTTGATTCCGACATCGAATTCTCTGAGAAAGAAAAAGAACAGATCAATGATTGGATGAATCATAACAAGGCAGATAATCTCTTCAGATTCTTGCTTTTAAAGCGTTGTAATCAGTTGGCAGAATCGCTTCCTGGACTCTTTGAAGAAGCAGGGGATGCATCAGAATTTTTCCTTCGTTTGGGATTTGTAGAGAAGGATGGCTTTGTTTATAAACTCGTCCATGATATTGAAGAAGATGTTTGGAAAGACCAGGTGCAGATTATTGGATGGATGTATCAGTACTATAACTCTGAATTTAAAGATGAGACAAACGCTTCTCTTAAAAAAACAAAAACAAAAGTAAAAAGAGAACAAATTGCAGCGGTCACACAGTTGTTTACACCAGATTGGATTGTTCGATATATGGTGGAAAATTCATTGGGAAGAATTTGGGCAGAAGGACATCCAGATGATAGTATCACGGATGTTTGGACCTATTATCTTGATGAAGTAGAACAGGAATCAATTGTTCAGCTGGAATTAAATGAAATCAAAGAAGAATATAAAAATTTGAATCTGGAGGATATGACATTCATTGATCCATGTTCCGGAAGTGGTCACATTTTAGTATATGCCTTTGAAGTTCTGGTAAAGATATATGAGTCTCAGGGGTATACAAAAAGAGAAGCTGCGAAGTTAATATTGAAGAATAATTTGTACGGTATAGATATCGATGAACGTGCATATCAGCTGACATATTTTGCATTGATGATGAAAGCACGTGAATACAATAAGAGAATCTTAGATTTAAATATCCGACCGAATGTATATTGCATTGAAGAAAGTAACCCTATTGCTAGAAGGCAGCTAGAATACTTTGGAGCTTCAATGGATTCAATAGAACGAAAAAAAGCTGTTCAACAAATGAATGAATTGTTGGATATTTTTAAGGATGCAAAAGAGTATGGCTCCATCCTAACTGTTCCAGAAATGGATTTTGAATTGTTAAGAAGATTTGCAGCAGATTGTGATCGTGGTCAATTAAGCTTAGATGCTTTTGCAACAAATAATTTTGGTTTGGATGATGCCGAAATTCTTATGCAAAAGTTGATAAATCAAGCTGAAATACTTAGTAATAAATATTATGTTGTGTGTACGAATCCGCCGTATATGGGAAACTCAAGTATGAATGCTAAATTAGGAGGATTTCTCAAAAAACATTATCCAGATAGTTCATCGGACATGTTTGCGGTATTTATGGAAAAATGCACTCAAATGATTCGAAAAAATGGAATGACTTCAATGATAACTCAGCAGGCGTGGATGTCATTGGGAAGTTATGAAAAATTAAGAAGAAAAATATCGAATTATAATTTAATTAATATGATCCACTTGGGGCCAAGAGCATTTGATGAAATTGGTGGAGAAATGGTGCAAACCACAAGTTTTATTTTGAGAAAATCCAACCTAAGAAATGCAAATGGCTTATATTGCAGACTTGTCGATGCTCAATCAGAAAATGAAAAAGAGAAAGCTTTTTTACGACAAGAAAATAGATATATAGCTTGTCAAAATGATTTTGATAAGATTCCTGGAGCTCCAGTATCAGCATATATGGCAGGTAAGACACTGGCAGAAATATATAACGTTGGCAAGAAAATTAATGATATAGGTACAGTTCGAATTGGAATGGGAACTGGCAATAATGATCTATTTTTAAAGTTGTGGTGGGAAGTATGTAATAACGATATAGATACTTCGATAAAAGACTTTTCTGAACTAGATAATTGTGCAAAGAAATATTTTCCATATAGCAAAGGTGGGGAGAGGCGTAGATGGTATGGTAACCATGAAAATGTCATTTGGTATGATGCCGCTGGACGTAATGCAATGAAGAACACATCGGGTCATCGAGAAAATGGCGGACTTGAGTATTACTTTCATAGAGGTATGACATGGTCGTATAGCACAATGGCTGCGTTTAGTGCAAGAGTAATGCCTACGGGATTTGTATTTGATGTTAATGGATCATCCATTTTTATGCCTGATAAGTATCATTTATTTACACTAGCATTTTTACAGTCAAGTGTTGGCAGATTTATTATTGATTCCACAAAATCTGCATTCAGTGTTCAAGCAGGGACAATAAGAAACCTTCCGATTGTTGGCGAAACAAACATGGAGATTGAAAATAAAACTAAAAAGTGTATCGAGATGTCGAAACTTGATTGGAATAGTTATGAAAATTCGTTTCAGTTTAAAGGGTCACCACTTATTTCGGTGATTGCAAGAAATAGACAAAGTTTTGATGATATTAGCAATATAGATCTTGTCGAGTGCTACATGTTATGGAAGCAAGAATGTGAAGATAGATTTTTTCAGTTAAAAGCTAATGAAGAAGAACTTAATAGAATCTTTATTGATCTCTATAGCTTACAGGAAAGATTAACAGATGTTGTCTCGGAAAATGATATTACAGTACACCGTATCTTTGATGAAAAAAAGGATGTTCCGGATTCAATGCAAGGAAATTCTTTCATAAGGCTTAAAAAAGATGAGGTTATATCTTTGTTGTCTTATGCAGTTGGCTGTATGTTTGGACGATTTTCGCTAAGCATAGAAGGCCTTGCGTATGCAGGTGGAGAATGGGATGCATCGAAGTATTCCAACTTCCTACCTGATGAAGACAATGTCATTCCAATTACGGATCAGAAGTATATGGATGATGATATCGTAGAACGTCTGTGTGAGTTCCTTGAGGTCGTATATGGTGAGAAGTCATTGGAATCCAACCTTGATTTTATTGCCAATGCACTTGGAGGCAAGGGCGCTACAAGCAGAGAAGTTATTCGCAATTACTTCCTAAATGATTTTTTTAAAGATCATTGCAAGACTTATCAGAAACGTCCGATTTATTGGCTCTTTGATAGTGGAAAGCAGAATGGCTTTAAGGCTCTTGTGTATATGCATCGCTGGGATAAGAATTCCATTGGTCGTGTACTGGTATATCTTCATAAGATTCAGGAAAAATACGAGATTGAAGTACGTGCTATTGATGCAATGTTAGAACATATGACAGATAAGCGTCAGCAAGCAGCAGAGGAACAGAGAAGAGATCATCTGTTAAAGCAGATCGCAGAAATTAAAGAATATGACGAAAGCTTGGATCATATGACGAATGAGTTTATTGATATTGATCTAGATGATGGTGTCAAAGTGAACTATGAGAAGGTGCAGACAGACCGTAATGGTAGAAAATTTAAGATTTTGGCACCGATAAGATAAAGAGATACAGAGGTAATTGGTATGGATGAACTGAATCTTCAAGAGATTGAGAAAAAGCTAAATACAGAATATCAAAGCGGCCAGAGAATGGTTTTCTGGTATGACGCAGAAGGATCCTTTGAAGATGAGGTTGACCAACTAAATCTTCCAGAAGTTCAAATTGTACATCTTTCTGCATGCAATGCATTCCGTGTAAAGATGCTCATAGAGCATGAAGAACCGGATAACAGATTTCTAATCTATGCACCGTTTGAAAAGCCAGATGTATCAAAGAATCATCTGGAAGATACTCTGTTATATTCTAGGGAGTTTTATGCAGATAAACTCTCTCTAATTGCGGCAGAAGTTAGACTGCCTGCTAGACTTCGCAGTACATTTGAAGAATTAAAAGATTTCTTTAATGCAGGTAAATCGAAGATTACAGCGGCACAACGCAAGGCAGGGAATGAGCGTATCAATGCATTTATTGAACGTTCTCATGACTTTGACATGACATCAGCAGACGAAGATCTGGTGATGTTAATTGCAATGAGTGTTGTAGTAAAGGCACGTAATACAACGGTAGATGATGTATTCTACGCTGTATTTTCGGCAGGAAATATTGAACAGCAGCAGATTATTGCAGAGCTTTCTAAATTTGGGCTGGAAGAGGCTTTCTGGAAATTGGCTGACAGCAGGTTTGGATATGATGATACAAAACCTAGTCTGTTAAAACTTGTGATGTCATTATTTGCGGTCTATACATTCCATGAGGATCTCGAGATTGCTCCAAAAGAATGGAAGCTTTTCATGCAGGATCGAATGAAACGACAGGCAAGCAATATTACTGTTCTTCTTGAAAATATGATGAACAACGTGATTTATCAGGACTGCTTTGATGAATTGTCAGATCTGGTTGCTGAGAAACTGAATGTTTCCAAAATCTTGACAGTTGTACCTTTAGAGTCTTTGGTAAATACTGGTTCTTTCCGAACAATAGATCATGCAGTTCTTCACTGGATGATTGGACGTATACTTGGTGAAGACAAAAATGCGTCTTTGAACGGATATGGCATTACAGATTTATGCAGTGTCCGTGAGAAACTTCATTTCAATCGCACATTTGAGTCGGAATATAAAGCTATTCGTGCGGCAAGAGAATTACTGAATGCAACTGGGTTTGTGACGGAAGATAGTCTAAAGGAACAAATAAATGCGTATGTAGATAGAAACTATCGCATTGATACAGAATATCGCCATTTTATCGCAGCATATGACCGGATTGAAAACACGACACCGTTTGAAAAGGTTCGTGAGCTGGTTCAGAACATCTATACAACCGAGTATCTGGAAAAATCAGTCTTTGCATGGAATACAGCATTTGAAAAGAATGAGCTACAGGAAATTATTCCTCTGCAACGTCACTTCTACACCGATGAGGTAAAACCGATAAAAGAAAAGGTTGTGGTTATTATTTCGGATGCCTTCCGTTATGAAGCTGCTAAGGAGTTAGAAGGGGTCTTTGCAGAAGACCAAAACTGCTCTGTCAAGATGAAGACAAAGATGGGAACACTTCCTGCTGTAACAACCGTTGGTATGGCTGAGTTATTGCCGCACAAGACGATTGAAATGGCAGATGATGATTCCCATAAGATTCTCATAGATGGGAAAACTTGTGCTACCACAGTACAGAGAGAACAGATTCTTCAATCTGCAAATGCAAACTCTGCAGCGATTGACTTCGATTCTATCAATGGAATGAAAACAACCGAGTTGCGCTCCTTTACTTCTGGTAAAGAGGTTATCTACATATATCACAATCGTATTGATGCTACAGGAGAGGCTTTAAAGACAGAGAATTCTGTATTTAAGGCTGTCGATGAGACAATCGAAGAGATCTTTAAGTTGGTGAAGAAACTGTCCAAGAGTGGCAATGTATATCGATTCTTGATTACAGCAGATCATGGTTTTATTTATACGAGAAGACCTTTAGAAGCAACGGATAAGCTTGAAAATGAAGCCGGTAAGGAAGCATTTGCGGACAGAAGGTTCATTATTTCCAAGAATAATCTTTCCAGATTGGGAGTATATGCTGTAAGACTCAGTGCTGCTTTGAATAGCAACGACGATCGTTATATCAACCTTGCAAAGGGTATGAGCGTGTTCAAGAGTGGCGGAGGAATGAATTATGTTCATGGTGGATCATCTCCCCAGGAATTGTTAGTTCCGACACTGTATGTAAAGACTCAGCGTGGCTTGGTTGATACGGAAGATGCAACGATTAATCTGATTACGGAAATCAGAAAGGTCACAAACCTTCGTCTTTCCCTTGATTTTTATCAAGAGAAACCGATCAGTGATCTTGTGAAGGCTGCTACGTATAGAATTCACTTTGTATCCAGTGATGGAGAAATTATTTCCAATGAAGTGATTTATAAAGCAGACTCTAAGTCAGATAAAGCAGGAGATCGTATTGCATCGTTGAAGTTTGATATTAAGAAGAAAAACTACGATAACAATTTGAGATATTTCCTTAAAGTGATTAACGATAAGACAAATGTGGAAGTTCTTTCCAGACAAGTAATTATGGATCTTCCATTTACGGATGATTTCGGATTCGGGGTGTAAGTAATGGACATGTTAGAAGAAAAAGATAATACAAGAGAACAGATCCAGCGTAAATTGCGCCAGAATTTTGATGGCAAGATTGTTCGTAAAGATCTTACTAAGAAGATTAAAGAAGGGGCAAATGTCCCGGTATATGTACTGGAATTTTTGCTTGGTCAATACTGTAGTTCAGATGATGAGGAGATTATTCAGTCCGGCGTAAATACTGTAAAAAAGATATTAGCGGAAAACTATGTGCGTCCAGATGAGGCTGAAAAGGTGCTTTCAAAACTTCGTCAGACCGGATCCATGACAATCATTGACCGTGTAACGGTTCATCTGAATCTCAAATATGATGAGTATGAGGCAGAATTTTCAAACCTTGGACTTGGTGGCGTACCGATTAGTGAAGAATATCCGACAAAATATGACCGCTTACTGTGTGGTGGTATCTGGTGTATCATCCAGTTAGAGTACAATAACAACGATTATGCATCTGAGATTATCTTAGAGGGCAACAAGAAGAATAAAAAAAGTGCCCCTTTAATCTCAATTCATAAGTTGACGCCAATTCAGATGCCCCATGTGGATTTGGATGATTTAAAAGAAGGTAGAAAAGCATTCAATAAAGATGAGTGGCTTGATATATTACTTCGTTCTACCGGAATGGAGCCAGATGAGTTCACATATCGTGAGAAATGGCTTCTGTTGACCAGAATGCTGCCGCTTGTAGAGAATAATTTCAATTTCTGTGAACTTGGTCCACGTAGTACGGGTAAGTCTCACATTTACAAAGAGATATCACCAAATAGTATCCTTGTGTCCGGTGGACAGACGACCGTTGCGAACCTGTTCTATAACATGGGTAGAAAGACAGTGGGGCTTGTCGGAATGTGGGATTGTGTTGCTTTCGATGAAGTGGCTGGTATCAATTTCAAGGATAAAGACGGCGTGCAGATTATGAAGGATTATATGGCGTCCGGGTCCTTCGCACGTGGAAAAGAAGAGATTGCAGCAAGTGCATCAATGGTATTCGTTGGAAATATCAATCAGAGCGTAGATGTGCTTCTGAAGACATCCAGCTTATTTGACCCATTCCCCGTAGAGATGGGAACTGATACAGCGTTCTTAGATCGTATGCATTGCTATAACCCAGGGTGGGAGATTCCGAAGTTTAGACCGGATCATTTTACTAATGACTATGGCTTTATTACGGACTATCTTGCGGAATTTATTCGTGAACTTAGAAAAGCAAGTTACGGAGATGCATTGGATAAATACTTCCGTTTAGGAAGAAATCTGAATCAGAGAGATACCATTGCTGTTCGCAGAATGGTAGATGGATATGTGAAACTTCTTTATCCAAACGGCGAGTTTACAAAGGAAGAGATTGAAGAAATCTTACGTGTGGCTCTGGAAATGCGACGCCGTGTGAAGGAACAGTTAAAGAAACTGGGTGGAATGGAATTCTATGATGTGAATTTCAGCTACATCGATAATGAAACCTTTGAAGAGAAGTTTGTATCGGTACCGGAACAGGGTGGTGGAAAACTTATTCCGGAAGGAATCTGCAATCCCGGACAGATTTACTCTGTAGCCCGTGGAAAAACCGGCATGATCGGCGTATTCCGATTGGAATCACAGATGTTGCCTGGAAATGGTAAATTTGATCGCACCGGCCTCGGAAGTGATCGTGATGCAAAAGAATCTACAAATACTGCGTTCAACTTCTTAAAAGCAAACAGCAATCGTATCAGTGGATCCATTAGTGTTACATCAAAAGACTATATTATCGGATATCAGGATCTGCAGGGAATTGGCATGACAGATAAGCTGGCACTTCCAACGTTGATTGCATTATGTTCTATTGCGTTAGGAAAACCTACTGTCGGAACACTTGCAGTGCTTGGAGAAATAAGCATTAGCGGATCAATGATAAAGGTTGATGAGCTGGCTAATACACTTCAGGTATGTCTGGATAGCGGAGCAAAGAAGGTTCTTCTTCCGATAACATCTGCAGCAGATCTCGGTACAGTACCACCGGAACTAATGGGAAGTTTCCAGATTATCTTCTACAACAGTGCAGAAGATGCAGTTTTTAAGGCACTTGGGGTAGAGTGACAGGAGAATACAAATGATTAAGAAACTAAAGATAAATCAATATAGAAAATTGAAGAATCTCGAACTCGATTTTTCACCAAACCTTAATGTTGTTTCTGGCACAAATGGAACTTGTAAGACTTCACTACTTCATCTAATAAGTAATTCATTTCAGGCTGTTACAACGGGGTGTGATTGGGTTAATGATAAAAAATGTCTATCAGCTATAAAATCAATTAACGATATTACAAATCCGAAAGTTGAAAGTTTAACCAGAGGCGACAAAAAATATAATGATCCAGCACATGGAATAAGTGGAATTTTATTTTCAGCGGAGTATTATTCTGATAAACCTACTCTGGATTTCAGACGGCATAATTCACAGTTAAATTCTCGATATGCAATTAAACCACAGTATCAAAAAGGATCAGGAGATAAACTTCCATTTTGTCCAATTGTTTATCTTGGAATACCAAGGTTAGTGCCGTTCGGCGAATATAAAAATGACGAGAGTATCACGAAAATAAAGAATGGGCTGCCAAAAGAATATCAGGAAATAGTGTCTAAAGAGTATGAGAAATTTACTCATTATAATATTTCTGAGGTTCAGGTTCAGCAGTTAGGAGATATAAAGAAACGGTCTGAGTTTTCCAGCAATTTTGATGGAATTGATTCAAATACAATTTCTGCTGGAGAAGATAATCTATATATAATTTTGACCGCATTGATATCTCTTCGTTATTATTATGAAAATATTCAGTCTAGAAACCAGATTGAGAGTATTTTATTAATTGATGAGTTGGATGCAACATTACATCCTGCATTTCAATTGAAACTGTTGTCTTTGTTTAGAAAATATTCTCAAGATTACAAAATACAGATTATATTTACCTCTCACAGTATGTCAGTATTAGAAGATATGCTGGAAAAGAAAGATAATGTCCTATATCTTCTTGATAATATGACAAGCGTAGTGAGAATGGAAGATCCAGATATCTTTAAGATCAAAATGCATTTGACAAGTTTGACGCATGAAGATATTTATTTGGATAAAAATATTCCTATTTACACTGAGGATCCAGAAGCCCGGTTTATGTTAGATGGATTGTTTTCTTATTTTGAGGAAAATAAACCGGAATTTGCTGGAGTACGAAGATTCTTTTATGTCCCTGAAATTAATATGGGAGCAGATAGTCTTGCGGATATGTTTAAGGACGTAAAACTGTTACGTTCAACTATGCGCGCTATTTGCGTCCTGGATGGAGATCACGGTTCAGATTTGTCAAATAATATCATTTCGCTCCCAGGGAAAAATTATACTGGTGCGGGAAAAGGATTATCACCAGAAGAATTGCTTTTTGAATATGCACAAATGCTGTTTGATAATGATGATCCGTTTTGGGTCGAAAAAGTCGTAATAAATCAAGGATATAGTAAAGCAACATATTTGCAGAATATCAAGAGCCCTATAGATGAATTTCATCAGAAAAAAGATTCAGGAGAAATGAGTCAAAAGCCAAGAGAATTTAACAAAAAACTCTTTAATCATAATCGTGGATTTTTTGTTTTGCTCTTTAAACATTGGCTTCATAATGAGGCAAATAGATCGGAAAAACATCGGTTTTATACAGAACTTCATAAATTGTTCCTGAAGAATGCATTATACAATGAGATAAATCCCAATGAATGGAAGTAGGAGGGGAATTATGCCAATAACGTATACGCCACTCCGATATCCGGGTGGTAAAACAAAATTGTATGATACAGTTAAGCGTATTATCGATATAAATGACCTTCATGGAACATATATCGAACCCTTTGCAGGTGGCGCCGGATTGGCACTAAAGCTACTTATTAACGGCGATGTAAAGAAAATAGTAATAAATGATTCAGATCCGGCCATTTATGCTTTTTGGTATTGTGCATTAAATGATACAGAAAAACTGTGTCATTTTATTAAAACAGTTTCTATTAACATAGAAACTTGGGAAAAAATGAGGGAGATATACCTCGAAAAGAATTCAAACAATTTGTTAGAACTTGCAGAGGCAACTTTTTTTCTTAACAGAGTAAATAGATCTGGTGTGATAAAAGGGGGAGTGATTGGAGGAAAAGATCAAACAGGTATATATAAAATGGATGCACGGTTTAACCGTGATGATCTCATAAGGAAAATTAAATTAATTGAGACCTACAAAGAGCAAATCGATGTTTATAACTTGGATGTGCTTGATTTTTTGAGCCCTCAAATATTACGCCATTATTATAAGGTGTTTATCAATTTTGATCCTCCATATGTAAGTAAGGGTGGGCAGTTATACATGAATTTCTTTACAGAAGATGATCATAAAATGCTTGCTCAGCAGATAGGAAAACTTACAAGAAAATGGATGGTTACATATGATAAGTGTTCGCTAATACGGGAATTATACGGCCAGTATCGTGGTGGCTTGATTGATATTACATATACAGCTAATCATAGGGGGACTACTCAAGAGTATATCTTTTTTAGTGATGATATTGTTATTCCTGAAGATATTGAGATAGAGATAGAGTGATATGAAGAATCACGTAAAGGTTGACAATAAGCTCTTGCAGACGAATAAGAGCTACAACCAACTGAAGCAAAAACAAAAAGATAAAATCGCACAATGGATGTATGAGGAGACTTGTGCTTATTATGAAAAAAATGGCAAGTTTCCTACTTCGAAGACAGATAATGCTGTAATTGCGGCGGTTTATGATCGGATTGAAGCAGCGGATATCTGGATTCCTTACGGTGAGATTGATGCCAGATACTCCGGCAAACGTGCTAAGATTTGTGAAAGAATCCAGAAGGAAGATACTCTGCGTAAACATCCGCCGGACACAGTTATATTCATGAATATGTGCATGATTTGTCGTGGTGATGAAGTGCTTGCTCTAGATAAGGTGAATAACACATATACTGGAACAACATTTCCAGGCGGTCATGTAGAACCTGGAGAGACATTTCATGATGCGGTTGTCCGAGAGGTGAAAGAAGAGACAGGTCTCACGATTTAATCCTGTACTTCGTGGTATTTATCACTGGTATCGGAACGGTTTCCATAATGTTGGATATCTGTATCGTGCAGATCAGTTTGAAGGTGAATTGAAAAGTTCTGAGGAAGGAAAAGTATATTGGATCTCACGCTCAGAATATGAGAAGAAAGATCTGACCGTGGGTATGCCGCGTGTCTTGAAAATCATGGACGATGATGCATTCTCAGAATGTTTCATGGATGTATATGAGGACGGCAGCATTACAGAACACATATTTTAAGATATTAAAGGAATCGTTCTGGACACACGGATCGGCACTTTGATATAGAATTTAACAACAGAAGGAGAACAAAACATGTTAGCAATCGCAGAAATTTTGCGCAGCTAAGATGGAAAAAACAGTTCTGATCAGAATTGCAGGAGTCTATCGGTAAGCAAAGTAACACCTTACCGAGAGGCTCCTTCTGTTTTGGAAAAATGCGGAAGAATCGCCCTCTCATTTAGGTGGGGAAGAACAAAAAGTTTAATGAAAACCCGTCTAATAGACGGTAATGCCAACTCTCTGCAAGTTCCGAGGTCATGCTCCAATCGATACAATGAACATAGGAAAACTATGCGGGATTGGAGGTGATACGAGATGCAAAAGCAAGACAAAGAATTCAGTAAGCGAATTGGGTCTCGTATCAAGGAGGCTCGCAGGGACAAGGGCATTACACAGGAGCAGCTTGCATTTGCTTGTGGTGTTGGGGAGAAAACAATTCAGGCAGTTGAAAGAGGAAGGTGTCGTCCTTCTTATGAGTTGATTGTTAAGATCAGCGCTGAGTTAAATGTGTTTGTTGATTTCTTTTTGAAAGATGGACCGAGAATCAGCAACACCTACATGCTGTTGGAATATGCTGAACGTATCAATCGAATGAATACGCAAACACAGCAAACAGCATTAGCTATGATGGATTCACTTCTAGAGCTTCAAGACAAGATGGAATCAGAAGAAACAGATCAATAATTGCAAGCAATTGGCTCGTCATTTATAGGACAGCCTGAGATTACATATGCGACCGCAAGGCTGTCAGAAATCAACTGGCACTTTGCGGTCGTTTGTATTTTGTGGGGAGGATGCATATGACAAACTTATTGGCAAATTTTATTGATGGATTTGAAGGCGAAAAGCAAAATCTGAAAGAGCAGGACGAAGAACCGGAACCAGAAAGGAAACTACAGGAGATCATCCGCTATTATGTTGATTTTCATGATTCGTTGGTTAACCTTGAGGGAAAACTTCATGATGTAGAGGATATATCTATGATTGTGCGGGAAGCGATTCAGGCTGCATATGATTATTATGATGCAGACTGGGCAGGAATCTTGGTGGCAGACTCTATCACGAAGATGTGGAGTCCGGTTATGTGGCTCAGTAGGAGAACCGGATGGAATAACAAGACACTTTTTGATGAATATGAAGTGTTTGAGAATTATCCACGTTGGGTAGAATCCTTGCGCACAGGAAAACCACTGATCATCGAAGATGTAGATCAAGTTGAGGATCTGAGCGAAAGGGAAAGATTCCATTATCAGAAATTGCGCGTGCAGGGTGTAATTGGTGCTCCATTCGGTGAGCGCCCTACTGGGTTCATGGTTATCAAGAATCCTCGTAGATATAAGACCAATGCTGATTTTGCGAAGATGATTGCATTTGTAGGATTATCAACCTTATATCTGGATGAACTCTTAAAGGGAATTGAGATGACACGGAAATCCGATAAATTGAGTAACCAGTCAGAGAAGTGTGTGCATATCAATTTATTTGGAGTTCCGGAAATTCAGACCGAGTATGGAAGAACTGATGCCACCCAGTACAAATCGCAGCAGGGATGGGAATTGATCACTTATCTGGCACTGGTTCGTAAGCCGGTACCTTCAAAACAGATCGCAGAGACATTGTGGCCGGATGAAGATTTGAAGAATAAGACGGAAGCAGTTCGAGGAATTCGGTATCGTTTCATCAAGAACCTGGATTATCTACAGATTAAGGATATTCTGAAATCCTCAGATACGAAGCAGGGTTATGAGGTTAATCCGGAAATACCGGTAGTAATTGATGTCTGGGAATTTGCAGATTTAATTCAGAAAGCCAAAGTGACCAACGATGTATTAAAGAAGATTGAATTGTTAAAGTCTGCGGTTTCCTTATATCATGGATCGATATTTCAGGATATCGGTGATAAGGATTGGTTAATGAGTTATGCACTTGAATATGATGCGATGTATGAGAATGCGGTCATGGAATTGCTGGAATATTATGATAAGACCGGGGACTACATTTCTATGCATCATTTCACTCTTTATGTGTTGGAATACTTGCCAGAGAATCCGGAACTCTATTATTGGATGATGAGAGCTCTTGCCGGCATTGGTTCCAAGGGTGTTATGAAGAAGCAGATGGAACAGATTGAAACGCATTTGTCAGAAGAAGAATATGCTGAGCTGAAGGGAAAATTAGGGGAGGAATTCAATTTATAGTCCGATAATTTACTTACACGCACTTTTACACGGTAAATTACACGCACTCTTACACATAAAATTTTACTTACACATACTTTTACACATACTCTTACTCGGGAACTTACACACCCATTCGATATAGTATTTCCTGCAAAAGCAATTTTGCTC
>JAUNAE010000205.1 GCA_030527765.1 Eubacteriales bacterium | reverse complement strand
GCCGTAGTTGTTAGAAGGACCGTTATTGTAAGGGGCAGGAAGATTGTCTCCTCCCTGAGAATTCTGAGAAGGATCAGAAATTTTTGTTCCGCAGTTCGGACAAAAAGCAGCACCGTCTCTGACAGGAGCTCCGCATTGTGGGCAATGATTCATGTTGAAACCTCACTTATAATATATAGAAATGTTTGTATTGGTAACGAAATTGTTTTGTAACTATAGAATATCACAGGATGCGAAAGGTTTGTAAAAACCGTTTTATGCAAATAGTTCTATAAAATCAATCTTGTAGAATCGGATTGTGATTTCATGAGTCTGTTTTTCAGTGATATACCATAAGGTTATTCACCACTACATCATATCATTCCGGAAAAGTAGTGTCAATTCATGTGCATAATATCGGGAAGTAAAAAGCATCAGAGTCAAGAAAGTTGTACAGTACATATTATTGGAAAATTGGTAAAAATAACGGATAAAACTATACAAATTCTACAAAGAATACTTGCGGCATGTGAGGGTTTGCTATAAAATATACAGTGAAATATCATGATGGACAAAAGTCCACTTTACAAAATGTAACTATAAGGATTCCAGATAGTTCTGAAGGAATGCAACTAAGAAGGTACTGAATAGTTATGTACGAATGTAATTATGTAAGTACGGAGAAGTTATGTACGAATATGACTGTGAAAGTACTGCATGGTTAAAAAACTAAAAAAGCGGGAGGTTTTTTATTATGGGTATTGCAGAAGTAAAACAGGCGATTCTTGAGAAGAGAACCGCACTTGGAATTGAGTTTGGTTCCACAAGAATTAAGGCTGTTCTGGTAGATGATAAGAATGCGCCGATTGCATCCGGCGGACATGAGTGGGAGAACCGTTATGAGAACGGAATCTGGACTTATAGTCTGGAGGATATCTGGACCGGTATCCAGGACTGCTATCAGGAACTGAAAAAAGATGTTAAAGAGAAATATGATTTGGAACTGACTGAGATTGGTGCTTTCGGTATCAGTGCTATGATGCATGGATATATGCCATTCAATAAAGAAGGGGAGCTGATGGTACCTTTCCGTACATGGCGTAACAATATTACCGGTGAGGCAAGCGAGAAGCTGACAGAACTGTTCCAGTACAACATTCCACAGAGATGGAGCATTGCACATCTGTATCAGGCGATTCTGAATGGCGAAGAGCATGTCAAAGATATTGATTACATTACGACACTGGAAGCTTACGTTCACTGGAAACTGACCGGAAGAAGAATTCAGGGAATCGGTGATGCAGCAGGTATGTTCCCGATTGATATGGAGACAAGAGATTATCATCAGCGAATGGTAGACCAGTTTGATGAACTGGTGAAACCGTATGGCTTTTCCTGGAAGCTTCGTGATATTATGCCGGAAGTAAAAGTTGCCGGTGAAGAAGCGGGATTTTTGACAGAAGAAGGTGCAAAACTTCTGGATGTCAGCGGTGCTCTGAAGCCGGGTGTACCAATGTGTCCTCCGGAGGGTGACGCAGGTACCGGTATGGTTGCAACAAACAGTGTTGCCAAGAGAACCGGAAATGTTTCCGCAGGTACTTCTGTATTTGCAATGATCGTCCTTGAAAAAGAACTTGCAAAACTTCATCGTGAAATCGATATGGTAACTACACCGTCCGGTGATCTGGTTGCGATGGCTCATTCCAACAACTGTACTTCCGATCTGAACGGCTGGGTAAGCCTGTTCCATGAAGTGCTGGAAACTATGGGTGTTAAGGCAGATATCGGAGAGGTTTACGGAAATCTGTACCGCAAGGCTATGGAGGGAGATCCGGACTGCGGTGGTCTGTTATCCTACTGCTATTATTCCGGAGAGCACATGACCGGATTTACAGAAGGTCGTCCGCTGTTCGCAAGATCTCCGGAGAGCCGTTTCACTCTTGCAAACTTTATGAGAAACAATCTCTACACCTGCTTCGGTGCTATGAGAGTTGGACTGAATATTCTCTTCGAGGAAGAAAATGTCAAAGTTGATCGTCTTCTTGGACATGGAGGAATCTTTAAGACAAAAGGTGTTGCACAGCAGATTCTTGCAGATGCAGTGAACGCGCCGGTTTCTGTTATGGAAACAGCAGGAGAAGGCGGAGCATGGGGTATTGCAATTCTGGCATCTTACCTGGTGAATAAGAAGGACGGAGAGTCTTTGGAAGAGTATCTGGACAAAGAAGTCTTCGCAGGTCAGAAGGGCAGTGTATGTGATCCGACACCGGAGGGCGTAGAAGGCTTTAACCGTTATATGGAAAACTATCTCAAGGGTCTTTCCATCGAGAAGGCAGCAGTAGATTCCAAAATCTGGTAATTCGTCTGAGACAGGGGATGCTGCCTTGAAATTGCAGAACAAACCATATATAATAGAGGCGTTGTAACTATTTGCGTTTTCGTGAATATTCGGAATTGCAAGGCGATGAACCTACAGGGAATCGCTGACTTGGACTCGGAAGGGAGGAATGGTATGGTATGGCTCAGACCGTAACCATCTGTTTTACAAATAACAAGGGAGGAAGCGGTAAGTCGACCACCTGTTCAAATGTAGGAGCCGCAATGGCAAGAGCCGGCAAAAAAGTTCTTCTCATTGACGGAGATATGCAGCTGAATCTGTCTTTGTCCTTCTTCTCGGAGGATAAAGTACTGGAGATGGCAGAAAGTCCGAAGAATCTTTATTATGCAGTGAAAGATCAGAAGGATCTTTCCGATTACATCGTGCATACGCCCTATGAGAATCTGGATCTGATTCCATCCTCTACATTGATGAGTTCCATCGAATATGAACTGTTTACCAAATGGCAGAGAGAATTTATTCTCAGAAAATGCCTGAAAAAAATCAAAGAATCCGGAGTATATGATTTCATTCTGATTGATGCACCTCCGACTCTGGGAGGCTGGGTGATGAACATCCTCTGTGCCTCCGATCAGGTATTGGTTCCTGTGGAAGCCAGTCCCTGGGGAATGTTTGGACTTGCAAATATGTTTGAGTTCCTGCGGATGGTGAGAGAACTATCTCCGGAACTTCAGACCATGGGAATTGTTATTACAAAAGCAGATCTGCGAAAAGGATATGTCAAGCAGACTCTGGAGATTCTCAAAGAGATGGAAGACATCTATGTATTTGAGTCCGTGATCAGGGTAGACAGTGCAGTAGAATGGGCACAGGACAGCAGTGCTCCGGTTGTGGAGTTTAAACGAAGCAGCCGAAGTGCAAAAGAATATATTGCTTTGGCAGAGGAGGTGACGAGACGTGCCAGTAGGTAAGGAAAGTATCAAACGTGCAGCCAGTGCAGAAAAGAAGACAAGCACTACAAAAAGAAAAACTACAACCAAAACTGCAAAAACAACAAAAGCAGCAGTTGCAGCTGAGAAGCCTGTAACTAATGTAATTGCAGCACCATCTGAAGAGGTGGTTAAGGCAGTTGTTTCCAACAAGTCAAAGCAGTTCGTCGGAATCAAGGATGAATTGCCGATATATCTTCTGTAATCATGGAGAGTTGTCGCGAATAGAAGTATTTGTGACAACTCTTTTTTACCGAATCAAACAAGCAGTGGAAGCGAATTGAAATAAAAGAGAAACACCCGGCAGGGGAGCTGCCGGGTGTTTCAGGGGAGTATAAATAATAAAATAAATAAGGGGTTGTAGAAAAATCATTAAAGGGAAAATTTTTCTACGGTCAAATTATAATATAATCCACTTGAAATTGCAATATAATTTTCGGGTGGTCAAGGTGAGGAGAATGTTATGGGAAAATACATGTTTGCGTCTGATTTACACGGTTCTGCCTATTACTGCAGAAAGATGCTGGAAGCATACAAAGAGGAAAAAGCAGAGAGATTGATTATGCTTGGAGACCTTCTGTATCATGGTCCGAGAAATGATCTTCCGAAAGAATATGCCCCGAAGGAAGTAATCAAAATGCTGAATGACCACAAAGACGAGATCTACACGGTTCGGGGAAACTGTGAGGCATCTGTGGATCAGATGGTGCTTGACTTTCCGGTGCTCGCAGATTATGCTCTTCTCGTATTAAATGATCTTACGTTTTTTGCGACTCATGGAGATGTTTTTCACGAGAAAAATCTTCCGCCTCTTAAGAAGGGAGATATTCTTGTACATGGTCACACCCATGTTCTTCGTGCAGAGGACAAAGGAGATTATTATTTGCTGAATCCGGGATCTGTATCGATTCCTAAGGAAGGAAATCCTTCCACTTACGGTATTCTGGAGGACAAAACTTTTACAATCAAAGATTTTGAAGGAAATGTCATTCGAAGCATCGAGTTTCGCTGAGACATGAATGATGATCAAATGAAAGAAAGAGGATATTGAATGGAACAGTGGGAATTAATTGCTCCATGTCATTTTGGAATGGAGGCCGTGCTGAAAAGAGAAATTCTGGATCTTGGCTATGAGATTACCAGAGTAGAAGACGGTAAAGTGACTTTTGCGGCAGACCCCAGAGGTGTGGCTGATGCGAATATGTTTCTTCGCAGTACAGAGCGTATTCTTCTCAAAGTAGGAGAGATTCGTGCCGTAACTTTTGAGGAGCTTTTTGAGGCAACAAAAGCCCTTCCGTGGGAAAACTACATTCCTAAAAACGGAAAATTCTGGGTGACCAAAGCGAACTCTGTTAAGAGTAAGCTGTTCAGCCCGTCGGATATTCAGTCAATTATGAAAAAAGCCATTGTGGAGCGACTGAAGCAGGTATACCATCTGGATTGGTTTCCGGAGGATGGACCGGAATTTCCGATTCGTGTGTCTTTTATGAAAGATGTTGCGACCATCGGTATTGATACGTCCGGTGTTTCTCTTCATAAGAGAGGATACCGACAGATGACCGTGAAAGCACCGATTACAGAGACTCTGGCATCAGCACTGATTATGCTGACTCCATGGAACAAAGACAGAATTCTGGTAGATCCTTTCTGCGGAAGTGGTACATTCCCTATTGAAGCAGCGATGATTGCAGCGAACATGGCACCGGGACTGAAACGTCACTTCCTGGGAGAGCAGTGGGAACATCTCATTACTCCTCAGATCTGGACAGATGTGAGAGAAGAAGCACAAGACCTGGTAGATCTGAGTGTCACTACGGATATTCAGGGATACGATATCGACGAGGACGCATTGAAGGCTGCCAGAGCCAATGCGAAGCTTGCAGGAGTGGATCATCTGATTCATTTCCAAAAACGTGCAGTGAAGGATCTGAGCCACGCAAAACCCTATGGATTTGTGATCACGAACCCTCCTTATGGAGAACGTCTGGAGGAAAAAGCGGCACTTCCGCCTCTCTATCGGGAAATTGGAGAAAGTTTTGCAGGGTTGGACAAGTGGTCTATGTATCTGATTACCTCCTATGAAAACGCAGAGAGGGATATCGGAAGAAAAGCTGACAAGAATCGAAAAATTTACAATGGTATGCTGAAAACATATTTCTATCAGTTTCTGGGACCAAAGCCGCCGAAGAAACCGCGATAAGTGATAAATAGGAAACTGTAGGAAAAGGAGAATTTTCTATGAAAAGACTGATCTTTGCAACCGGTAATAAGGATAAGTTAAGAGAGATTCGGGAAATACTGAGTGATCTTGATGTGGAAATTGTTTCCATGAAGGAAGCCGGCATTCAGGCAGACATTGTGGAAGATGGAGAAACCTTTGAGGCGAATGCCGAAATTAAGGCGAAAGCGGTCTGTGAACTGTCCGGAGAGATTGCAATGGCAGATGACTCCGGTCTTGAAATTGATTATCTGAACAAGGAACCGGGCGTTTATTCTGCGAGATACATGGGGGAGGATACTTCTTATCGTATTAAGAATGCAAATTTGATTTCCCGCCTGGAAGGTGTGGAGGATGAGAAGCGTACAGCGAGATTCGTATGTGCTGTCTGCGCTGCTTTTCCGGATGGAACAACGAAGACGATCCGAAGAACTATGGAAGGACGTATTGGCTATAAGGAAGAAGGAGAGAATGGATTTGGATATGATCCTATCTTTTATCTTCCGGAATATGGATGCAGCTCCGCAGCACTTTCCAGAGAGGAAAAGAACCGTATCAGTCACCGGGGAAAAGCACTTCGGGCTATGCGTGAAGAATTGAAGGATATTCTGGGATGAAAGTGATGGTTATCAGCGACACCCATGGAAAAGATGAAGAACTTCAAATGGCCATTCAATTGGAGAAACCTTTTGATCATTTGATTCACTGTGGGGATGTGGAGGGACAGGAAGCCTATGTGCAATCTCTTGCCGGATGTCCCTGTACCATCGTTGCGGGAAATAATGACTTTTTTTCAGAATTAAAGCGAGAGGAACAAATAATCCTGATGGGACACAACATTCTTGTGTCCCATGGACATCTCTACGGGGTCTCTATGGATCTCGCATGGCTTCGGGACGAGGCCAGAAGCAGAGAGTGCGATCTGGCATTCTTCGGACATACACACAAGCCGGTGGCAGAGTGCAGAGACGGGCTCTGGGTTGTGAATCCGGGAAGTCTGTCATATCCACGGCAAATAGGAAAACTTCCGAGTTATGCAGTAGTAGAATTCTCGGAAGACGGAAATGTTACTGCAGAGATCCGATATCTGAAAGAACGGATACTGTAGCCTGGAATGCCCGGAATTCGGGCATTTTCCGGAAAAAAAATAAAAAATAAAAAAAATTAAAAAAAGTTGTTGACATTCTGATTGCTCGGTAATATAATATGTCTTGCGTCAAACGTGATGCAACAACTTAATAAGATGCAAAGCATCAGAAATGTTTTCAGCGGGGTGTGGCTCAGCTTGGCTAGAGCGCCTGGTTTGGGACCAGGAGGCCGCAGGTTCGAATC
>JAUNAE010000204.1:1399-6867 GCA_030527765.1 Eubacteriales bacterium | reverse complement strand
AAACCGGCGGATCCTACTACGATATCAAAAATGCAACAGAGTTTAACTCTGCTATGAACGAAATCTTTGCAGATTTATCCGGAAATCCGGGAAATCACCTGAAAACATGGTTTGACAATGGTAGATATTATACAACCTTTGAAATTTCTTCTGGAAATATCCTTCAGGCCAACATTGTTATTCTTACAAGCAAAGGTGTATCAGATCCTCAGATTGAAGATCCATATGGAAATAATGTTACAAATGATCCGAATAAAGTGGTGATCACATATGACCAGGGTGCTGCAAGCGGCGGCGTTTCAGCCTATACGGTTATGAAAGTGCGTCGTCCGGATATAGGTACATGGACTGTCAGTGTGGCGGGAGATGCAGATGACGCTATTGACATCACTCTTCTTACAACAAAAGACGTTGCATTTACTCTTGGACTCGATGGAACTCCGGAGTCCAAAAAACCTTTCAAAATTAAAGCTTTTATGGCAGATCAGGACGGAACAAATCTGAAAGATGGAAGTCTTTTTGATAACTCTGTTGCTGAATTGACCGTTACGGATGAGCAGGGTCAGCCGGTTGCCGGTTATGAAAAAGTTCTTATGACCTATGATTCCGCTGATGCAAGCTACGGACTGGATGTTACACTTCCATTTGGTAAATATAATGCTGATGTGGAAATGACTTCCAGAGATCAGAATACAAATGAAGAGTTTACAAGGAAATCCAATACATTGGTAATTGGTGTTGGCCGTACGCCAATGGAAATGAAGAATCCTGATGAAGAAGTGAAAGCTTCTCTCTGGACAGCACCAATTGATACAAAGAAAACCTTCAATTTGAAAGATCTCATTACTGCAGAGTCTCTGGACGGACTGACTGTTCAGGTTCTCCAGAGGGATGACAGCAATGATAATATCATTGAAGTCTCCTACGATGAATCTACCAAAGATTTCACAATCAGCCCGCTTAAGACCGGAAACCTTACAGAGAAGATTCTTGTATACAATCCGGCATATGAAGAGAGTATTGTAATCGATCTTCAGGTAAAAGTTACACCGGTATGGCCGTTCATTTTGATTGCCTGCGTTCTTATTGCAGCAATCATTGTTGTCATTATTCTTGTGAAGAGAGCAAGAAGACCGGTTCTGAAAGGTGCTGTTACGGTAGAACTTGTACTGCCTCCAATGTTTGCGAAGCTTACAACCGCTCCTCAGACCATCAATATGCCGGGCAAATCCTACAAGATTGACCTTGCATCTCTGATTCAGGGAGATCCGATGGCACTGGCTTCCTATCAGGAGTCCATTGCACGTACCGGAATTATTGAAATCCTGAAGAAGATTGAGTTCACACCTGGAAAGAATGACGTTACAAACATGCGCATTCTTCCAAAGGTACAGGGTAAGATTTATATCAACAATCAGCCGGTAAATAATGCCAAAGGCATTACCTGCCAGCTCAACAAAAATCTGCAGCATGTCATTCAGTATTCTACGGATGGCACAAACAGTACAACCATTAAGCTGAGCATGAACGAATCCGGTAAGAGTCCGTGGAGCACCGGAATGGATGGTGGCCCATCCTTCGGCGGAGATAACTTCGGAGATGATACCTTCGGCGGTAACACCTTTGGCGGTGCCCCATTTGGCGGCAGCAGCGGTATGGGTAATGCACCGTTTGGCGGAGATAATGGAAACTTTGGCGGCGCACCATTTGGTGGAAGCAGCAGTCAGGGCGGCTTTGGCGGAAGTGGTTTCGGTGATTCACAGCCGGGCGGCAATTCCGGCGGCTTCGGCGGAAACAGTTTTGGCGGTCCACAGTCCGGAAACAGCGGTCAGGGCGGCTTTGGCGGAAATGGTTTCGGCGGTCCACAGTCCGGAAATGGCGGGCAGGGTGGTGATTCATTCTCCAATCCGGGCGGCTTCGGCGGAAGCAGCAGTCAGGGAAACAGCTTTAACTTTGGCGATGACGATGACAAAACAATGCCGGGCGGGTTCTTCTAAGACCTGCCGGCTGTTAATAAGCAAGGTTTAAAACTAAGGAAAGGAACTAGAACAACATGGCAGAAGATGTAAAAGAAGTTAGTTTGCTCGAGAAGTCATTAAGCCTTTCTCAGAATGGCGGTATTTATTATGGCGGCGCGCGAGTAAACGCAGATGACAAATCCGCGGTTCTCTTCGTAGGACTCGGCGGAAGTGGTGCGGATGCACTGATCAGAATTAAGGACCAGATCAAAACAAGAATGATCCTCCCGTCTGACAAATCCGGAGCACCTGTAGCAGATGCACCGAAGAATATTGGATTTTTGGAAATTGATACAGACGAATCTGTTCAGAATATTGCTTACGGTATTGCAAAGTTCGACCAGTTTGGAAACGAGTTCTGTGACATTTCCGTGCCATCTACCCCGACTCTGATTTCTGATGTCCGTAAAGCAAAAGCAAAAGGACTGAAATGCTGGCAGTGGTTTGATGACAGCATTAATGCCGTATCCGGTGCACATGGTGCCGGCGGTATTCGTCAGATTGGCCGACTTCTTATGATGTATAACATCGATAAGATCCTTCAGGCAGTAGACGGAAAGATCGATTCCCTTGTAAAAGACAACCCACAGATCAAGAGCCTTGTTATCTTCCTGTTCAGTGGTATTTCCGGTGGTACCGGTGCAGGTACCTTCCTGGATATGTCTTATATTCTGCGTAAGAAAGCTCTTGAGAAACTTCCGGACGTTATGACCATGGGTTATCTCATTATGACCGATGTCAACGAGCTGAACGGTGGTAAAACAGAGAAACTTCGTACCAACGGTTTCTCCTGTCTGAAAGAGCTGGATTACTGGATGGCAACCGGAGAACACGGTGAGCGTTATCGTCAGGAGTTCCCTGGCAACTTTGAACTGAATGAGCTGAACTGCCCGTTTGATTTCTGCCATCTGTTAGATGCATCTGACGTCAAAGGACATTCCTTCTCTTATGATAAGATTCTGAGATCCATTGCAGAGAATACCTTTGCATATATTGCAGCTGAGGTTCGCGGAGCAGAGCAGGCTACCGGATCTATGCCTCAGATGTACAGCAATATTCAGGGATATATTACAGATCTTGCAAGCACGGCAAAATATCCCGCAGGTTACAACTATCTGTCTCTTGGAGCATCTAAGATTGAGATTCCATATACGGAAATTTCTACATTAATTGCAGCCCGTGTGTTTGAAAGACTGGATCGTGGCATGTTCCGCAACAGACCGACAGAGCAGAGCTTTAATGTTTCCATCGGCCGTGACCTGGAGATTACCGAAGATGCCATTCGTGGAGCACTGTATCGCAACTTTGATGTTCCGAGACCGGTGTTTGATCCGAAGGGTTGGAATTATCAGGATGTATGGCCAAACAATGCACCATATCAGGCAGCACATAACTGGATCGCCATGTTCCAGAGATCCGTTGTTCAGCAGGCTGGTAATCTTCCGGCATATCTGGAAGGCCGTCTGAAAGAATTCATCAAACTGAATCTTCAGAATAAGAAGACCGGTCCGATCTACCTTCGCTATTTTGTGAAGTCCGATGAGACCTACTGTCTGTATCATATGCTGAATGCATTCAAGAAATACTGTAACGAGCTGACTTCTCAGTGTGTTGTAAACAGCAAACCACTCAAAGAGAACATGCAGCAGGCATTTATGAACCAGGCTGGCGGTAAGAAAAATGCAATGGCTCGTTACCTCTCTGCACTGGAAGCATGGTTCTACAACGAAGAGCATTACTTCCTGAATGAGAAGATCGTTGAGATCATCGAGAAAATGCAGGAACGTCTTGTTCTCTACTATGAGAATATTCTTCGTCCATTGTCTGATATCCTTATGGAGCTCCCTGACATTTTCGAGAAGAATGTAAATTATATTAAAGTTCATGAAACTCAGGTTGATGAGAGTACGGATATTCTGATTCGTCCTCTGGAATTTGAGAGAACAAACAAAAACGATTTCAATGCAGCTGTCCTTGAGGCAGAGAACAGTTTCCTTGAGAGTCTTGCAAAGAACATCAAGAAATGGATCGGCCGTGATATTGATGAGGTTGACGCAAACATTGCAACAGCAGTGGATGTTCCGGGATTCATTTCCGGATTCGTATCTTCAAATTTTCAGTCTCTTCTTACCATTAACATGGAGAAGATCATGAACACGAGACTGGTGAATGGTGAGAGCCTTTCCGATTACGTAAAGAAACGTGTGCAGGATCTGATCAACAGCTCCTTCCCGATGTACAAAGAGAGCACCGGCCTTGTAGACGGAGTTGAAGATTTCTCCATTCTGTCTGTTCCGAGTGACTGCCCACTGATTTACAAAGCGGCAAAAGAGCATATCGAGGCACAGAACCTGAAGAAACGTGTCATCGTGAAGCGAAGCGAAGAGAAGAGCCGTATGTACATTATTAAGATTTCCAGTGGTTATCCTCTTTATTCCAATGCGACAATTGAGCGTATGGAGACTGCTTACGAGCAGATGATGAGTACTACTGCAAGTGCCGGAAATCATCTGATTCCTGCATGGAGAGACAGACTTCCTTCTCCATTTACAGAACTGGCATGGAAGGATGCTTACACCTGTACAAGAACTTTGAACCGTAACGAAAAATACAAAGGTTATTTCGAGCGCTGCTACGCAAATAACGTGATCGAAAAACAGGGAGATCATTTTGTACTGAAACGCTCCAATCCGGAGGTTGCAGCACTCCTTGATAAAAATCATCTGTCTGCACAGTCCACTCTTGGAAAGATGGAGCAGTTTGAGAAGATCAAAGCAAGACTGTGGTCTGATCAGGAAGTACATCGCCTGGATATGTGTGGATCCTATATGAAGGATCAGATGGGTTCCGAGGGAGAAGATGTTTCCGAAGAGCACATGAAAGAAAACATCAAAGAGAATATCTTAAGATTCCCGCTTCTTCTGGATATTCTGGAGCAGGAATGCCAGATTTCCGATCGTATTGAGGAACTGGATGACGAACTTCATTATCCGAAGTTCTTTGCTCTTGTTAACATTAATCACATGATCAACACAAATCGTGTAACAGGAGATACTTTCTATCGTCGTACAGAGCAGGATCCATTCCCGATTCTTATTGCAAAGGGAATCGATATGCATCCGGATTTCAAAGAGTTCCAGCTGTACCGCAATTTCTGCAATCTGATCAATCCGGATATCAAAGAAGAGATTGAGCTTCAGTTTGAAAACCTGAAAGAGAGAATTCAGAGAAGCAGCGATGCATACAACACCTATATCAAGGATATCAACGACACCATCGGTGTGTATGAGAAGAGAATTGAAGAAGCTCAGACACAGATCTTCAATGTTTCCAAAGAGGACCGTCCGGGATATGTAGAGAAGAGTGATTTCTATAAAGCTGCAATTGAGGAACTGAAACATATGCTTCCGGCCGGAGAAGATGCTGAACCGGCACCTGCGCAGGCATCAA
>JAUNAE010000204.1:0-1389 GCA_030527765.1 Eubacteriales bacterium | reverse complement strand
GGTACCGACTCCTGTACCGACACCGTATCCGACACCGGTACCAACACCACAGCCTACCGGAAAGGTTTATCTGGATCCGACCACATGGCAGCCGATTCCGAATCCAACACTGGGCAAGATGGTATTTGATACAGAGACCAAGCAGGTTGTTCCTTATCAGCCGGCCCCGGCTTCTGCACCAAGCAAAGTTTATCTGGACCCAACCACATGGCAGCCGGTTGCAAACCCGACACCGGGCCAGATGGTATTCGATACAGAGACCAAACAGGTTGTACCTTATCAGCCTGCAGGAGCAGAGCCGCCTGCACAGCCAAGATATCTGGATGCGGCTACATGGCAGCCGATTTTGAACCCGACACCGGGTCAGCAGGTATTTGACACAGTGACCAAACAGATGGTATTTTATAATCCGTTACAGTAAGTAGTATTTCTTGTAATATGGCACAGATTTCCTGTGCAATAATGGGATCGCATCATAATGCTGTAAGATACACAGTGTTATGATGCGATATTCATAATAACCTGGAGGATGTTTATTTCATGGATACAAACCAAAAATCACAGAAGAGAATTACCATTCAACATATTCGAGGGAAGATTCGTTCCACTTTGAATGCAGCGGAAGAGTCCCATCCATTTAACAAGAAAAACTTTGTATCTATGAGAAGTCTGACCTTCTTATGGATTGTGGGAGATACGGAGTCTGACCTGCATGATCTGCTTCGGCAGGAAATTCGTCAGATTGTCAATGATGTCCGGTCTGTCCGGGTAATACGATCCAGTGTGGAGGATTTTTTGAGTGATTCTTTTGATGCGGCTCTTTATCAGAAGCTGTATGAGGGAATTGACAGTGCATCACGCAATTACGTAAATATCGATTTGAACCATCCGATGATCTGCCCGATCTTTACGGATGGATGTTTTAAAAATGAAAATACCACTCAGAGAATTGCAAATGCTTGTCTGAGTGTTCAAAGAGCATTGTTTAAAAGACATCGTTATGCAGAGTGGAGTCCATTTCTGCTGTACGAGGATGAGAACGTCGATGAAACTATTCAGCAGTTTTCCGGTGTACGCTATTTCATGGGTCAGATCATGAAGGACAGCCGTGAGAGACATTACGAATGCTGTCATCCATGCTGCACATTGTCTGATGTGAATCAGCAGGGTATGGCGATTTCTCTGGAGCAGGCTGCAAAGACCATCGTAATGATGACCGTGTTCCGAAATTCAGAATGCAAAAATTCGGAGCTGATGGATTCTGTCATTGGCAAAATTCTTGTGAACGAAGGAGATGACTGGTTCTTTACCGCAAGAGCTGTTTCGATCTGTGAACCGGTACAGTCCATTATGTTGAATCGTCTCCTGGCAGTCCATCAAAACTTTCTT
>JAUNAE010000203.1 GCA_030527765.1 Eubacteriales bacterium | reverse complement strand
GCCATAACCTCACCGGAAGTATTCACTCCGCTTCTGTAAACCTCGATGGCTTTGTCATAGAGATCCAGTGCGGAAATTCCGGCAGCCTGTGCACCGCCGTAAACGGACGGAAGTACAGAGAAGGTTTTGCTCAGCTGGAACAGCGGAACTACCTGAGCATACATACACCAGATTGCCAGTGTATTCGCACGGTTCTGAATCCATGCACCTCTGTTCCACAGTGCGTTCGCAAAGGTCGGTGCCAGAAGCAGTGCAACACCGCAGTACCATGTATGTGTCGGAAGGTTTGCATAAGTGTACTGGAAGTTCCATACATCATACGCAACGATGAACCAGATGGTCATATCCGGCCAGATCATATCCTTCTGATCTTTGGATGTGTAAACATTCCACCATGCAGTCATACAGAAGATATTCAGAACACCTGCAAGTGCGTTTACAACATTCCACCATCCACCGTAAAGGAATACACCCTCGTTGGATGCCCACCATGCACCGCCAAGATCTTTTGTTACCTGGAATGCACGGATTGCAGACTCCATATCGGATACAACTGCGATAAGAATGTTTGCCGCAACGATCAGCCATGGGAAAGCTTTGAACCAGTGCTCTTTGCCGATTCCCCATTTGTACTTGATCATCATGAAGCCGACGCATCCGATATCAGCAGCGTACAGCTTGAAGTAATGGAACCAGCCATTCATGTACTCGTAGGTCTGGTTGTTATGTCCTCCAAACAGACCAAGCTGAATTCCAATGAAGTATGCTGTCAGAATCAGTGGAATGATTACGAAAATTAACATTCCTCCGACTTTGGTTCTTCTTCCGATCTCATTCATCACAATAAGACCAACGAATACGAGAACCCAGCCTAACAGCTGTGTGGCAGAAGTACTGCCGTAGATTTGAAACAACATGTCTCTCTTCCTCCCTAATTGTGAAATAATTCACCAACTATATTAACATAAATAGTCCAAATTCACAAGAGGAATTGTGCTACATCTCATTGTAAGGATAAAAACCAAGTCTCTTTTGAGAGCCATCCTTGTATGTAATAATATACCTTACAAATAATTGATCGCTTACTTCCGTAACCGGAACAAGAGATAATTCGATCGGCTGATCCTGAAGTTCATACGTGCACTCATAAGATTCTACCCAGTTATATCCCTCATCACTCGTAAATATTTCACAAGTTCCATCCATATTTTGCTGATAAGAAACTGCATAGCCCGTTTTTGAATAAGACTCAAATCTCATGATCGGCCATGCCACATTCTTCAGATCCCGCAGATGATCATCTACCATAGATTTCGTTACCGTAGCCGTCTCGTTGTCACAATCTATCTCCACCTCAAAATCTACTGTATAATTCAACGGTAAGTCGTAAAAACTCTCCATTGCATATTGGTACTGCTTCTTTGGACTGAGACGCCCTCCCGTAACTGAAGAAAGAGTAACCTGACGGCCATCTGATTTCCACATTTCCCTCATAGAATCAAAAATATAGAACTCTTCGTTTCCTTTTTGCCGCAGTACCAGACCTGAATAATTTCCTATAAAGATTTCGTTTTTCTCCTCTGTCATATCCACACGGGCAAGGAGGTTATAACAAGGAGGCAGATTTTCCGGAGGTTCATCCTCTTCATCTTCGTTTTTCTCTGTCCAAATCATTACGACATCTGCACAAACACTCTTTATATCTTTTGGATTCTCTCCTGAAAGATCGATCTCGAATTTCTTTTTCATCTCACCGGAATTTTCCGGAACAGAAACTTCCGAAGCAAAAATTGGCTTTGCTTCCATTCCCTCTTCTATATCTACACATTGCAGATCGGTCTCCGAGAGAGGCACAACATAGGAATCCGTTGTTGACAAGTATGCACTCTTCGGATTTATCGAAACCTGATAAAATCGTTCTTCGTGTTCCTTACCAGTCACAAATACTGCAAATTCAAACGACTCCAACGGGACACGCAAAGACGCTTCCTTTGAATTCTCTTTATCCTCATCATTCACCTTGCCTACCACACTGAAGGCATCTACATCTCGCGAAATAGCATCTCCCAAGGACGCAGATAAATCTTCGTCATCTTCTCTTCTGAAAGATGCAAAATAGACAGATGTCATATTTCCGGATGCCTTCCATTCACAGCTTCCAGATTCAAATAACCCATCTTTCACCTTTGCCTTTTTGCCATTGATTTTCGGTTCGTACAGGGTGGTGGTTTGATATTTGCTGCCCGAATTATCGACTAGAATACGCAGTTCGATTTGATTTTTATCAATAACAACTTTGTCCAGTTTCATTGTAATCGAACCAAGCTGCAGGATCATTTCTCCTTGTTCTTCCTCTCCCGTTCCTCTGTCTTCATACGGAAATGGCTGTTCCATCGAAAATGAAATCTTTTTCTTTCCCGTTCCTGCATATTGGAAAGAAATCTCCTTTATCTCTTTCACATTGCATTTGCCAAGGTAATTCTCAAGATTTAACGGATCATTCTCACTCCTCCAGCCGCTTGTATTATAGATCGTATTTTCTGCCTTAAATTCCACATAAACACTGGTTTTCGGTCGAACAGTTCCTGAAATTGTCCGATACAGCTTCAGAATATAAGAATTGATTTTCACCTCGTCGAAAAGCAACTCCTGAGTTCTGTCCTCAGTGAGGTTTTCGTAATACAAAATACCGCAGATGTTTCCTTCCTCATCCTCATGCAGATTGTATAATTCATATTTCTCAGAAGAATCCTCATATGCGGTATTCAATTCCGTAACCTTGTCCGCAAGTTCTTCAATATGTTCGTTCTCCTGCATTTCAAAACGGAAAACCTGTTCATCATCGCATTGTAAATATACCGTGAGAGATTCCAATTCTTCTACATTCGTAAGATCATTCTCACCAATTTTCAGAACGTATTCATCGTAACAGCCCTTCTCTGCCTCGAACCACATCGACCTTCCGGCCAAAATGATATGATCGTTAATCAGAATATCTCCGATGTTGGCTCTTAGTTTCAGTGTATTATCAGACTTATTTTCCACCTTGAAATCAAATTCCAGTCCCGGATTCACATTTGTCCGAATCCGATACCCCTCTACCTCAATCCTGTAATTCTCTCCTTCAAAGGAATTCTGCCTGATCGGAATGGATGTCACATTAGGGTTTTCCAGCTGTATCAGATCACTGCTGTGAACATTTCCCTGGGTATCTGCAATCTGGAAACAGGCATACAGATCTGCTCCTGTCTGCTGATCCATAAACTGAAAATTCCAGTTATAAGAAGGATCCAGATAATCCGCTCTCGGAGAAAATACAGAACTCCGATCCCACTTCGAAAACTCCAGCAATTGCTCTCCCTCGTAAGTCTTGACTTTGTTATCTGCAGGTATGCTCATCTCTGCATAATCAGAGGGAGCAATGGTAAGACGATCGGTATACAGACCGGTGGCTTCATCCCACACATACTGGGTCAACTGCTCCAGCGGTTCTCCATCAGCCTTCTTTTTGCAGGAAATCAACGTATGAGTCACCGATAAATCATCTGTAATATAATTGACCGGAATCCAGTATTTTCCATCATCCACGTAATACTCCAGCATTTCGGTTGCCGCATTTCCATCTTCATCAACCAGATACAGTCCTTCGCCATTATAGGATGCCGTCAGTTTTCCTGTCTCATCCAACTCAACCTGATCGGTAAGGAACACCTGATTGTAATAACGATTCTCTTCTAATCCCCTTTCTTCCAAAACAATCAGTTCCGAAGAGCCGTACGTCTGCAGCTGCTCCTGCGTCAGTTCGATTCCGACTGCAGAATCTTCCTCACTTGTCGTCTCTTCGTGAATCAAAGAAGCCATTCTTCTCCAGTTTCCAAGTTCCTCTCCCAGCCAGTACTCGGCGAAACTTCGAATATACTGAAGATACCCCGGTGCAAACAGATATGACATGTATAATTCTTCGATACCATTTTGATAGAACGTCTTATTATAAAAAGGATGATATACGGATAAACCGTTGCTGTTATCCAGGTTTGTACGGTTGTATAGAATCATACTTTGCAATACATTTAACAGCTTCTCCCCCTTTTCCGGAACCTGGTTCTCATAATGCTCAATGAGATCCACAAGATCTACAAGGTCAAAATCCTGATTTTCCTTATCACTTCGGCCAAATCCTCTCGTACCCTGTCGCATATTTGATAATGCAGAAAAGGTCTCCCGAGACAAATCCAGTGTCAGATCACCGAAAAAATCATCCATGGCACTCTCTAACTCCCCACACTTGGACAAGTCCAGACATGCCAGAGTCAAATCTGCTTTTCCCTGCATCTTTTGATTCGTATCATCATAATAGGAATCTATAATTCTTCTTCCCGTCTCACCGCCATTTGCATCCGCTTCCAGCCCGTTCATAAAAGCATAGTTCCATCCGCTGCCGGGCTCCGTCTCCTGGGATGCAATCATATACTTCGCATAAGGAGAAACCAGATAAGCAGTTTCCGCTGATGACATAAGGCAGGCATCAAAACCAATCCACTCCAGTGGCTCCCGGGCAAAGGGACTTTCCTGCAATCCGGTCTGAAGTTCCAGCATGGTCAGATTATCACCGTAAGCTAAACTGTCCCAGCAAACACCCTGCATTGGGCCACCGCCATGATCCCACAGAATGAGTGCAAACTTTTCTGCCGGATAATCGTTGTATCCAAAATCAAGCAACGTCTGAAGCGTTGACGCTTCTCCCATATTCATCGTTTCCGTAGCATACACCTGCGTTGGTCTGCTTCCGGAAATATCATAAATCGCAGTTTCATCAGTGGAAAATCCACTCCACCACTTTGTCGTTCCTCCGGCCATAGCAATGACACTAATCTGCTCTGTGTCATAGCGTGATTTCAGAATCTCCACCATGTCACTTGTCGCAGCACCATTTTCACTCTCCAGGTTACTGCCGCACATATAAATCATCACTGTAATCTTGCGCTGATTACTTTCGGCTTTGCTGCAAAAAGACGTCATTATCAGACCTGTGAGCAGCAAAAAAATCACCCCAAATAACTTATACTTTTTCTTCTTCACACCAACTCTGCTCCCTTCCCAGATGTCAGTCGCGCTGAGCCCGACTTGAATGCAAAAGAGCCCATTTCAGTCTGCCATAAACAAACCTTCAAAAATATCCCATTTTGAACTGCTTGCACTGCCACAATTGTACCAGCCACCATCTCCGGATGCTCCCACAACATACACCCATTCGGTGCCGTCTGTGTACGGTACCTGCACGGAACCCTGAGGAGTCATAACATAGGAAGAGGAATTATAACTCGGTTCATCATAAACCTCAATATTCTGAAGCAAACGATAGAAACGTCCATCATTATAAGTTTTGAACGTGTAGACATCTTGAGATACCTGAGAAATCCTTCCATCTGATCCCGGTTTCCAGATCGTATCGATCTCATCTGTCTGCAAAATGCGACAGTTGGTATAACAGTGCATAGATCCATCTTCATCAATCTGTATGCCATCCATCCATGCACCGATTTCTCCGGCTTTATACACTTCTCCATTTGAATAACCATAGAACGTGCACATCGGATCATCACTTGGGCCGTATTCGTAAATCACCAGATAATTTCTCTGTCCCAGAGTAACTCCGTAATATTTAGTGGAAATTTGTTCGGCAGAACCATCTATCGAACTATTTCCTACATACAATCGATATTTATCATAAGGTGAGTACTGATTCGTATCCATCGCATCAATAGAGATTGTCTCCCCTGTACCATCTCCATCCAGATCGACCTGAATTGACTGAGAAAAATCAGCAAGCTCATGGAAGCCCTTTCCACTCCAGGAAGCGTTCTGAGCAGAAGATCCGGCCCCACTTCCAGAACTTCCTGCAGATCCACCTCCACTCTCCAACTGTGCCTCTCGCTGCTTGATCAGCTGTGTATTGGCCTTCTCAATCTCATTCACCGTATCCTCAGAGAAACTATCCGGGTCATAAATAGGGGTATACCAGCTTTTTCCGTTAAAGTAATTCTGAAGATCCTCCGCCTTAAACTTCCGACCATATCTGGCAAAAATTTCATTTCTTGCCAGGCGCAGTTCCTGAGCAGACAAGCCCGAAATCTCATCCATTGTGTAATATCTTTCAGCACTATATGGAAGAATGTAATCTCCCTCTCCCTGTGACATCACTGCCTTCTCAGCACCCATAACTGCAAGGGCACCTGCAGATATGGTTAAAGAAGCACATACCATTCCAAACATAACTTTCTTAACAATTTTTCTTTTCATAACATTCCTCTCCGAAATCAGCACTTTTGCCACAAAGCACTATCGCTCATATAACACTCTGACTTAATTATACATTTCCAAACAATGTCCCGTCTATGGTGAATACACATTACATTCCCACTTTTCCAACATGCTATATATTCCTTGCAACAGTTATACAAAAGGCGGTGGATCTATTCGACCATCACCGCCCTCTGCGTGTAATTATAATGTATAGCAGATAAATGTTCCTACTTATTTATAGTATTCTGATATGATCTTACGAGCTTCATTGACCATCGTTCCATATATTCGTTCAAGATCGCCTAATCTTTTTAATTCATTCAAAAACTCGGTGTTTTTTTCACCGGCTTCCAAAAAGATCGCGTATATTTCTTTCGCAGTTTTTGCAGCTGAAATCTTCCCTTGAATTTGATCTATAGCGATTTTATGATTCTCTTCGTGTTCTTTTCTTATCGATACAGATTCTTCTTTCGCTGGAATTCCATTCTTACTATTCTCTTGTTTGACTCTATCTGTTATATCAGTCACATATGCTGATAAAGCTTTATTTTGCTGCTGTAAATCATCGACCTTCTTTTCCAAAATTTACAGTTGTCCTGAC
>JAUNAE010000202.1:6708-6965 GCA_030527765.1 Eubacteriales bacterium | reverse complement strand
CCCGGAAAATCTTGTTAGTACATGGAGAAACCCGGAAATCACAGGATAAGTATGTCTACCGGAAATTCTGATGGCGGCAGGCCTAAAATACTCGCCATTTTGGACATACTTCTAAGATTATTATCTCCGGGGGAGAGGGGATTATGCCCTAAAAGCATAAACGCAGAGAGGCGCCCCGAAAAGAAAAAAACACAATCGGCGCCGCACAGACAAAGATTCTATATTTTTGGATTCACACAATTATTTATATTATTTTT
>JAUNAE010000202.1:0-6698 GCA_030527765.1 Eubacteriales bacterium | reverse complement strand
AGAGGCGCAGCTATTCGAATACTCGAATATCTGCGCCTCTCTGACTAAGAGACAAATTTTTAGCAGTCCCTCTTTTCTTTATATTAGTTTTATGCTGTTTCTTTGGAATACAGTATTTTTAAAATAATAGGTGAGACGATACTCGATACAATGATCAGCAGGATAACAGATGTGAAATATACAGAAGATAACAGACCGACATCCAATCCTTTTTGAGATACGATCAGTGCAACTTCCCCTCGTGTCATCATTCCGACACCGATCTTAAGGGAGTCTCTTAAATTAAATCTGCATATCTTTCCTGCGAGTCCACAGCCGATGATTTTGGAGAACAGTGCTACGAGCACGAAGCAGATGGAGAAGAGAAGGAGCTGTCCCGTAACATTATCAAGCACTGTTTTAAGGCCGATACTTGCAAAGAAGACAGGACCGAAAATCATGTAGGAACTGATCTCCATCTTACGATCAATATAATCTGCGTCTTGAAGAGAGCACAGAATTACACCTGCAACATAAGCTCCTGTGATATCCGCAATTCCGAAATATGTCTCGGCTGCATAAGCCATGATGAAACATAATGCAAGGCTGATAATGGGAAGTCTTCTTGTATGCGGATGACGAGCGTTAACAAGCTTTAATACGTGATATAAAATAAATCCGACAATTATTGCCAGGGCGAAAAACAGGACAGTATTAAGGATAACCTTACCTGCGCTGCTGTCGGGATTTTTAAAACCAATTACAAATGTCAATACAATAATACCAATGACATCATCGATAATAGCGGCATTAACAATGGTCGTACCTACATCTCCCTGTAGTTTTCCCAATTCCTTCAGGGACTGGACAGTAATACTGACGCTTGTTGCCGTCATGATCGTACCGACGAAAACGGCTTTAATAAATTCATCGGATCCTAAAGGGGCTGCCCCGTAAAAACCGAAATACAGAAGTGTTCCGAAGAGTAAAGGAACAAATACGCCAAAGCATGCAATCAATAATGCTTTAGGCCCTGTCTTTAACAGATCTTTCAGGTTCGTCTCAAGTCCTGCGGAGAACATCAGAAGGACGACGCCGATCTCTGCCATCTGTGTCAAAAAATCTGTCTGCTGTACTAATCCCAGAACGCTCGGACCGATCAACAAACCTGCTACGATTTCGCCAACTACCTGAGGAGCCTTGCACTTTCTGGCAAGGATGCCCATAAGTTTTGCGAATATAATGATGATAGCCAGGTCTTTAAAAATTTCCATTACATTCATGATATTTAATTTCCTTTCCGTTTATTGGTGATTTTTTGTCACCAATCAGCTAGTATAGCTCGATGTTATAAATAAATCAAATTATTTAACAATATAAAATAGAAAAATTTCTGTCTGAAAATCAACCTGAAGGGCTCAGCAGAGAGAAAATGTCTGATAATTTTTGACATTTCGGCTCAGCTTCGACTCTGTTATTTTAGGTCTACATATTTCGAATAATTTTATATAAAAAGAATTGACGTAAATTATTTTATATAGTAATATCGAGACAAGATAAATGTTTTATATAAAATAAATATCAAAAATAATGCAGCATAAAACTTCATGAAGGGAACAGAGTATGAATATAGTTACGAAAAATATTGAAGGAAAAAAGGTGACGGTGCATAAATGCGGCCGGGAAGATGCACCTGTTGTTTATTCCAACGACTTTGGGGAGAGTGCGGAGGCGGTCCTCACAGCATGCAGAGAGATCGGATGTCCGGAATTTCATCTGGTATCGATCACCGGGATAAGGTGGGATGAAGAACTTTCTCCCTGGCCGCAGAGTCCGATCGTCGCAAAGGACGATCATTTTACCGGCGAGGCGGATGCTTACTTAAATATACTGGAGGAAAAAATTATTCCGTATGTTGAGACGATTGTGCCGGGAGCCGGATGTAAGATACTGAACGGTTATTCCATGGGAGGTCTGTTTGCATTGTATGCTGTTCATCATAGTAAATATTTTGACGCATACGCAGCACCCTCCGGTTCTGTATGGTTCCCGAATTTTAAGGAGTATGTCAAAGAACAAAGCATCTTGAAAGAGCCTGAATGCATCTACTTATCACTGGGAGACAGAGAAAGCCGCACAAAGAATCCATATCTCTCCACAACGGAATCCAATATGGAGGAGCTGTGCAAAGTATACGAGACCAGGGGAATTACAGCAGTTTTCGAGAAAAATCCAGGAAATCATTTCAAAGATGTACCGCTGCGTATCGCAAAGGGATTAAATTGGATCCTGCTTCAACTTACAGAAAAGGAAAATAACAAATGACAGCGACAAAGAACGGCGGATATTTGACACTGAAGATTCATCTGCTTAACGGGCGGCTGTTTAACAGGCTGCTGACCAACGACGGAAGAGCACTTTATAACGCGGAGCAGGGAAAGATCATTTCCGCACTTTGGGACAAGAGACCGCAGACAGCATCGGAGCTCGCGAAAGTGACAGGACTTGCCAACAGCACGCTCACATTAATGCTAAAGCGATTAGAGGAAGAGCAGGGGCTTGTTGTCAGCGTCCAGGACGAAAAAGATAAAAGAAAGAAATGGTTTGATCTGACGCAGACCGGTATTGATCAGGAGCAGGTTGGAAATCAGATCAGCGAAAAATTAAGCAGCATTTTCTACGATGGATTTGAAGAAAACGAGATCGAAGCAGTAGAGGCATATCTGGAGAGAATTCTTTGCAATCTGGAGACGGCTATGGCGGAGATACCGAGAGGAAAATAAATCATCTGAGACGTCCGGCAAGCATAGATGATCGGAGAACGGAGAAGATATATATGTGCGAGATGGATATCATAGTAAAAGAAATTAATACAAAAAGTGTTCTCACAAAATCGAATCTTCCGGTAGCGGATTATTCTGTAAATCCCTATGGAGGATGCTCACATGCATGTAAGTATTGCTATGCATCCTTTATGAAGCGATTTACCGGACATGAGGAAGAATGGGGAACATTCGTCGATATTAAAAACTGGCCGGATATCAAAAATCCCGCCAAATATGCGGGGAAGGAACTGTTCATCGGTTCCGTCACCGATCCGTACCAGCCGTTGGAAGAAAAGTACGAAAGAACCAGAACTCTGTTGAAACAGATGCAGGGCAGCGGATGCACCATCAGTATTGCCACAAAATCCGATCTTGTAGTCAGAGATCTGGATCTGATCAGGACTTTTCCGAATGCGCGCGTATCATGGTCGATCAATACTCTGGATGAAGAATTTAGGGACGAGATGGACAAAGCTATGAGCATTGAGCGGAGACTTGCCGCGATGAAAGCATTTCATGATGCGGGAGTGCGAACGACATGCTTTATTTCGCCGATCTTTCCCGGAATCACGGATGTAAAGGAGATCATCCTTCGGGCGAAGGATCAGTGTAATCTTGTCTGGCTGGAAAACCTGAATCTTCGCGGAGCCTACAAGACCGTGATCATGAATTATATCAAATCGAAGTACCCGGATCTCGTTCCTCTCTATGAGGCAATTTATAACAAGAAGGACAGAAGCTACTGGTCGGGACTTGATGAAGAAATGAAGGAATTCACGAGAGAGCAGGGACTGATTTATTTGAGGGATGATGACTCTATGAAGCGGCCGTTTGAGGAGCCGCCGATCGTAGTGAATTATTTCTTCCATGAGGAACTGACTCCGTCTGCGAAGAAGGCGGCAAAAAAGAATAAGTAATAAAGAAAGTTGAGAGATAAGATATGTTTAAGAAGATGAGAAAATAACTGCGGTAATTCTCGGAATCGGTATGCTGGCCGGAATATTTACAGGATGCGGAGGGATATGACATTCAGATCGCAAAACTGGTGGCTGAAAATATGGATGTCGAAATTGAAGTGGTAAAACTTCCCTGGGAAGGTTTGCTGGAAGGATTAAATCACGGCCAGATCGACATGATCGTCTCCGGTATTGTTGATTCCGACGTTCATAAGCAGGCCGCGGCATTCTCTGATACCTATGCGACCGCAAAGACTGAATATGGTCTTCTGGTTCAGAGAGACAGTAAGTATGCCAATGCCACTCAGCTCTCCGACTTTGCCGGTGCAAGTCTGCTCGGACAGAAGGGCACCAAGCTTAATACAGTAATCGATCAGATCGAGGGAGTTGATCATATTTCTCCTGTAGATACTATTCCCAACATGCTTGATATCATGATTTATATGGCTTTGAACAGCCGTAAAATCTGGCTGAACGGTATTGCGGGAACATTAAAAGTATCGCTGTTCGGCACGATCATTGGGCAAGAGCTCTGTGCATGAACCCCGAAGTAATGTTATTCGATGAGCCTACAAGTCCTGGAGAGCGGAACACCGGAGGAACTGTTTGAGCATCCCCAAAATGAAAGAACAAGACAGTTTTTATCTCGATATATCTGAACACTTCATTATAGATGGAGTGAATTCTCTCTAAGTTATAGGAGCATACGGAAAATGTGGTTATTATATGCAGTATTATCAGCTGTATTTGCGGCACTGACCTCGATACTGGCAAAAATTGGAATCGAAGGCGTTAATTCAACATTGGCGACCGCCATCAGAACAATTGTTGTTCTGGCGCTGGCCTGGATAATGGTATTTATATCGGGAACACAGTCCGGAATCACGGATATATCCAAAAAAAGCCTGCTGTTTATCATTTTGTCAGGAATAGCAACCGGTGCATCCTGGCTCTGTTATTACAAAGCGCTGCAGATGGGAGAAGCTTCCAAGGTCGTGCCGATCGATAAAATGAGCGTGGTACTGACACTGATTCTGGCATTCATATTCTTGCATGAGCAGTTTACCTGGAAGTCGGCGATCGGATCAATTTTGATCACAGCCGGAACATTGTTTATGGTTCTTTAAAGAACAGCAGCTTCTACACTAAAAAAGAGGAGATACAATACTATGCTGATGTGGATGTTGATTTTTGCGAGTATATTCATTGCAGTGCTTGCGGGAATCATATACTTTACAAGCCGTGTCTATCACACGGAGCCGTGCGGCAATGAGTGAACTTGTAGAGGAACTCGATAAAGATAAATTTATGATCGTTCTGGATATTCAGCAGAAAAAATAAGAATGATAGGGAGAGGTCTTTTATGAAACAATATATCGTTGATGCATTCACTGCAGAACCTTTTAAAGGAAATCCGGCAGCAGTGTGCGTTATGGATAAATGGCCGTCAGAAGAATTTATGATGAGCCTTGCAGCAGAGAATAATCTTTCCGAGACTGCATATATCGTAAAAGAAGAAAAAGGATACCATCTTCGCTGGTTCACACCGGGAACAGAAGTGGAGATCTGTGGACATGCAACACTGGCTTCAGCTTATGTTATTTTGAATTTTTACGACACAGATCTCAATGAAGTACGTTTTAATACACTCAGCGGAGAATTAATTGTCAGAAGAAACGGAAAAATGCTGGAATTGGATTTTCCGCGATATGAGCTGACTGAGATTCCGGTAACAGATGATATGGAAACGGCATTCGGTGTTCGACCCATAAAAGCAATATTAGGTCTGGACCTGATCTGTGTGTTTGAAAACGAGGAACAGGTCCGCAACATGACGCCAAATCAGGAATTATTGAAAAAAATCGAAGGCCGAATTCAAAATGCTACTGCGCGCGGTGCGGATACTGATTGCGTCTCAAGAAGTTTTTGCCCTAAATTATCAATTCCCGAAGATCCCGTTTGTGGATCGGCACATTGTCAATTAGCTGATTACTGGGCACAAAACCTGAAAAAAGACGAGATTACCGCTTATCAGGCATCTAAACGCGGTGGTTATCTGAAGTGCAGGTTGATGAGTGCAGAGAGAATCGCAATTCGGGGAGATGCGAGATTAATATCCATTGCTGAATTACAAATATTGTGAAAAAACGATCGGGAAGATGTTCAGAAAGAATGTGTTATAATTTTAAAATTCTTTGGAATGTCCAGACCCTTTCTTGTTCATCCGGATTACGTTCAACAGTTATATAATAAGTGCCGGGGATGATACAGGTTCTGCATTCCTTTTTTGTAATGGAAGCTTGTTGTGTGATTCTTAAGATATAAATTGTAAAGGAAAAATATATGAATATCAGAAATTTTAAATGGACGAGGGAACCTCTGGAATATAGTATTTCAGAAGATAGAATAGAAATTATCACAAAACCGAAAACAGACTTATGGCAGAGAACCTATTACCATTTTAGAAATGACAATGCACCTGTTTTCCAAATGGAAACTGAAGAAAAGTTTTTTAGCTTTGTAGTGAAAACGGATTTTACGGAAAGCCATCACCGATTTGATCAGTGTGGAATCGTTTTATATCTGGATAGTGATAATTGGCTAAAGGGATCGATCGAATATGAAAATGAGGAGTTTCAGCATTTGGGAAGTGTTGTTACAAACGATGGATTCTCAGACTGGGCTACAACGGAAATCGATGCATCTGTTAAATCCATGTGGTATAGATTAAGCAGAAGAGAGGATGACTATTGTATTGAGTGTTCAGAGGACGGTATTCGATTCAAGCAGATGAGAGTCTGTCATTTGAATCACGGAAAAGAAAAAATTCAATTTGGAATTTATGCGTGCTCGCCTGAAGAATCTTCATTTAAGGCAGTTTTTACAGATATGAAACTTACAGAATGTATGTGGAAGGCACATGATGGACAGCAGCCGG
>JAUNAE010000201.1 GCA_030527765.1 Eubacteriales bacterium | reverse complement strand
ACATTTGACTTTGATCTCCGAAGATGCTTTCAAAGACTGCGGCAAGCTTTCCAAAGTGAAGTTTGAAGGCAAAAAGGGAGATATTATCATGGCATCCGGCAATGATGATCTGAGATAGATGTTCGGATTTTTCCTGTAGGTAATTATGATTTTTTTCGATCGGTTAAAAATCACCAAAAAAGGAAACTAATATCTAGAAAAACTTGACATAAAACTAAAAAAAAGATAAACTTGATGTGTTGTATTTTTGGGTATGAGAACAGATTTTGTTCTGGGAAAATACTTTGTACAATGAAAACTAAATAAGGAGGTGCTCCTGTGACAAGCACAATTATTGTTGCAATTGTCGCTGTGGTAGTCACCCTGCTTATTGCGGTTCCTGTTACCAGTAAAGTAGCTGTAGATAAGAAGACCAAAGCGGATGCAGAGGTTATCGGAACAGCAGAAGATAAGGCACGAAACATTATAGATGAAGCCATCAAAACGGCCGAAACTAAAAAACGTGAAGCTTTATTGGAAGTGAAAGAGGAATCCCTTCGTACCAAGAATGAGTTGGAGAAGGAAACAAAAGAGCGTAGAAGTGAGCTGCAGAAATATGAGAAGCGTGTTCTGTCAAAGGAAGAGTCCGTAGACAAGAAAGCTGATGCAGTGGAGAAACGCGAAGCAGAGTGTCAAAACAGACTGGCGGATTTGCAGAAAAAAGAGAAAAAAGTTGAAGAACTTGAGCTGAAGGGAGTACAGGAACTGGAACGAGTTTCCGGTCTTACCTCCGAACAGGCAAAACAAGAGTTGTTAAGATCTGTGGAAGACGATGTCAAGGTAGATGTGGCCCGTCTTTACAAAGAACTTGAGAACAAGGCAAAAGAAGATGCAGGCAAAAAGGCAAAAGAATACGTTGTCAATGCAATTCAGAAATGTGCAGTGGATCATGTATCCGAGACAACGATCTCTGTAGTTCAGCTGCCGAGTGATGAAATGAAGGGACGAATCATCGGTCGTGAAGGTCGAAATATCCGTACTCTTGAAACATTGACGGGAGTTGATCTGATTATTGATGATACACCGGAAGCAGTAGTACTTTCAGCATTTGATCCGGTTCGCCGCGAGATTGCTCGTGTAGCACTGGAGAAACTGATTGTGGATGGTCGTATTCATCCTGCAAGAATCGAGGAGATGGTTGAGAAGGCTCAGCGTGAGGTTGAGTCACAGATTCGTGAAGAAGGCGAAAATGCAGCGATGGATGTTGGAGTTCATGGAATTCATCCGGAGCTGATCAAATTACTTGGACGTATGAAATTCCGTTCAAGTTATGGACAGAATGCACTGAAGCATTCCATTGAGGTTGCACAGCTTTCCGGCCTTCTGGCAGGAGAAGTCGGTGTGGATGTCCGTATGGCAAAACGTGCCGGATTGCTTCACGATATTGGTAAATCTATTGACCACGAAGTAGAAGGATCACATATTCAGATTGGTGTGGATCTTTGTAAGAAGTACAAAGAATCTCCGATCGTTATTAATGCAGTTGCTTCTCATCATGGAGATGTAGAACCGGAATCTCTGATTGCATGTATTGTACAGGCAGCGGATGCAATTTCTGCCGCACGTCCTGGTGCCAGAAGAGAGACTCTTGAGACTTATACAAATCGTCTGCAGCAGCTGGAAGATATCACTAACCAGTTTAAGGGCGTTGAGAAGTCATTTGCCATTCAGGCAGGCCGTGAGGTTCGCGTTATGGTCGTTCCAGAGCATGTCAGCGATGCAGACTGCGTAATTCTCGCAAAAGATATCGCGAAACAGATTGAGGCTGAACTGGAATATCCGGGACAGATCAAGGTTAATGTAATTCGTGAGAGCAGAGCCATTGATTATGCAAAATAATGGCGATGATTGTTTTAACTGAAATACAGCAGAGATGGATATTTGAGAATATCGTATTGAATGCTTAGTCAATCGAAAAGTCGAACAAAATTTTCGAAAAAATTTTGTTCGACTTTTTTCTTTTGGCAAAAATACAAGATCTGGGAAGGAACAAAAACAGTATTTCCATATCTTGTAAAAGAAGAAAAATGTGCCGTTTTTTAACGGATTTGAAGGAAAAAACCCGATTGATTTTGTAAAAAAGAACCATTATAATACATATACATTTCAGGTTCGTGAAAATAGAAATGGAATCTGAAAGCGGAAGCGGGACAAAACAATGGAAAGAGAAATCAGAGAGTTTATTTCATATTTACATAACACAAAACATACCTCCTACAATACCGAGGTATCTTATCAGAGAGATTTGAAGAAAATGGCTTTGTTTTTGCAGGATCGAGGGGTCCTTCATGTGGAACATGTGACAGAACCGGATCTGTCGGCATACGCAGCATATATGCAGAGAGAGCAGTTTGCCAGTTCGTCCATTTCCAGAAGTATTGCGGCGATTCGTGCACTTTTTGGCTTCCTTCTTCAGCAGGGGCGGATATTTGAGGATCCTTCTCTTAATCTGAAGCCGCCGAAAGTGTCTAAGAAACGCCCGGAGATATTAACAGAATATGAGATTCGGAGTCTCCTTGCTCAGCCGATGCACGATACACCAAAGGGAGTTCGGGATCAGGCAATGCTTGAGATTTTGTGTGAGACGGGACTCAGAGTCAGCGAATTGATCCATCTGCGCATGGAAGATGTCTCGATTGCCGGTTCTCTGGTATACTGCAGAGAAGGGGAAAAAGAACGCTGCATCCCGATTACCGGGCACTGCAGGAGAAGTCTTGACGAATATCTGGAATTTGCAAGACCCTGTTTTGTGAAAGAGCATGAGCAGGAGATGCTGTTTGTGAATTGTTCCGGAAAACCTATGAGTCGGCAGGGATTCTGGAAGGTGCTAAAGGGATATGCGGACAATGCGGGAATTCAGAAAGATATCACTCCCCATACGCTGCGGCATTCTTTTGCTGTTTTGAAATTGAAGCAGGGAATGAATCTGAAAGAAGTACAGGAACTTCTTGGGCATTCCGATATATCTACCACCCAGTGGTATCTGAATCTGGAAGAAGCAGAAAAAGATTCCGGCGTAGAATCACGCACCAGATACGTAATATAAGAGATGAATATAAAAGCCCTTCGGGTTGATTGATTACAATCGATTCGAAGGGTTCTTTACGTTATCGACTTTGACAAAAATCAAAGAGGAGGGCAAATGTTCGTTTGTCTGTAGGAAATATCAGCACTTTTCTGCGATGGTATACAGGAGTTCCTCAGATTCTTTCCATCCGAGGCAAGGGTCCGTGATGGATTTGCCGTAAATATGGTCACATCCGATTTTCTGGTTGCCTGGCTCAATATAGCTTTCGATCATGAGACCCTTTACGAGGGTGTGAAGCCCGGAATCAAGAGAACGGCTGTGAAGCACTTCTTTGGCAATTCGGATCTGCTGTAAATACTGCTTGTTGGAATTGGAATGATTGGTATCAATGATAACTGCAGGATTTACGAGTTCCTTTTCTGCATACATATCAGAAAGAAGCTGGAGATCTTCGTAGTGGTAGTTTGGCACACAATTGCCGTGTTTGTTAACCGCACCTCTCAGAATGGTATGAGTCAGAGGATTGCCGGATGTTTTGACATCCCATCCTCTGTAGAGGAAGCGATGGCCGCCCTGAGCAGCAGTGACGGAATTCAGCATGACGGAAAGATCGCCGCTGGTCGGGTTTTTCATACCGGCAGGGATATCCATTCCACTGATGGTAAGACGGTGCTGCTGATCTTCAACGGAACGGGCTCCTACGGCAACATAAGAGAGAAGATCTGACAAATATGGATAATTCTCCGGGTAGAGCATTTCGTCTGCACAGGTAAAACCACTCTCGCGGATGGCACGAATGTGCATTTCACGGATTGCAATCAGTCCGGCAAGCAGATTCGGAGCTTTTTCAGGATCCGGCTGATGAACCATTCCTTTGTAGCCTTCTCCGGTAGTGCGAGGCTTGTTTGTATATACACGGGGAATAATCAGAACCTTATCGGCGATTTTTTCCTGGACTTCTCTTAAACGAAGAAGATAGTCGCATACTGCGTCTTCGTTATCTGCAGAGCAGGGGCCGATGATGGCAAGAAATTTATCGCTTTCACCGGTGAAAACCTTGCGGATTTCTTCGTCTCTTTCGGCCTTTAAAGAACGAATTTTATCATCGATCGGAAACTCACTTCGGATTTCTTCCGGTGTTGGCAGTAATTTAAGATATTCAAATCCCATAGTATGATTCCTCCTTAGAAACAGTATGTGAAAATGTCGATGGGGATCGACTTCTTATGGTTTAAGAATCGCAAAGAGAATGTGCGATAACCCAATTGTGATTCATTATATAAGAAATTATCGGAATTGTCGACCTGAAATTTTAACACTGTATAAAATTAACCGAATCAAGTAAGCTATTGTTTCAAATGAGTATAGTTTCTTGAATTGAATACAAAATAGAAGTCTCTCGATAAATCCGAGTAAAACACTCGGATTTTTTGCAGGACACTATTGACAAAGAGAAATATATTTGATACATTAGGTATCGAAATCCGAGGAAAACACTGGGAATTAAAAAAGAGGTGAGATCATGAAGTTGTCAACAAGAGCGATTTATGGGTTACGCGCCTTGATCGACTTGGGATTACACAGTGAAACTGAGGCAGTCTCAATACAGAGCATTGCAACGAGACAGAGCATCTCTGTCAGCTATCTGGAACAGCTGATGGCTCTTTTGAAGAAAGCGGGTATTGTAGTCAGCAGCAGAGGAGCCAGTGGAGGTTATCGACTCGGACGTCCGGCAACAGAAATTTCTGTCGGAGATATTTTGAGAGTACTGGAAGGCGGACTGGAGGCCGTTAAGTGCGGCGGTGAGACCCGGGACAATGCATGCCAGAATCCTCAGGAAAAAAATGGATGTCAGGGAGCAGATGTATGTGTGGCAAGATTTGTGTGGAAACGAATCAATGACAGCATTACAGATGCAGTAGATACAATGATGCTGAGTGATCTGATCGAAGAGAGCAGAGAAGCACACAGCAGATGTGGGAAAGAATCCAACAATCAGGAGGTTAATCATGAGTAAGTTAATTTATTTGGACAATGCTGCAACAACAAGAACAGCACCGGAAGTTGTAGAGGCGATGCTTCCGTATTTCACAGAGTACTATGGAAATGCATCCAGCATTTACGATTTTGCATCAAAGAGCAAAGATGCCATTGCAACAGGAAGACAGCAGATTGCAGATGTTCTTGGAGCTCGCAAAGAAGATATTTACTTTACTGCCGGTGGTACAGAAGCAGACAACTGGGCACTGAAAGCAACCTTCGAACAATATAAAGACAAAGGAAATCACATCATCACCACCAAGATTGAGCATCATGCAATTCTCCACACATGTGAATATCTGGAGAAACAGCGCGGTGCAAAAATTACATATTTGAACGTTGATGAAAATGGTCTGATTGACCTTGAGGAACTGAAGAATGCAATCACACCGGAGACCATTCTGATTTCCGTAATGTTTGCAAACAATGAGATCGGAACCATTGAGCCGATTAAAGAAATCGGTGCAATTGCCAAAGAGCATGGAATTCTTTTCCACACAGATGCAGTACAGGCATTTGGTCAGGTGCCGATCAATGTGGATGAAATGAACATTGATATGCTCAGCTCCAGCGGACATAAGATCTGTGGTCCGAAAGGAATCGGATTCTTATATATTCGTAAAGGTGTGAAGATTCGCTCCTTTGTACATGGCGGCGCACAGGAGAGAAAACGTCGTGCCGGTACAGAGAACGTTCCGGGCATTGTGGGATACGGACTTGCGGCAAAGAGAGCTGCGGAGACAATGAAAGATCGTACAGCAAAAGAAATCGAAGTTCGTGACTATATGATTCAGAGAATTCTGAAAGAAATTCCGCATGCTCGTCTGAATGGTGATCCGGTGAAGAGACTGCCAAACAACATTAACATCAGCTTCGAGTTCATCGAGGGAGAGTCTATGCTTCTTATGCTGGACAATCTTGGCGTCTGTGCATCCAGCGGTTCTGCATGTACTTCCGGATCGCTGGATCCGTCTCATGTTCTTCTGGCTATCGGCCTGCCTCATGAGAAAGCCCATGGTTCTCTTCGTATGACCCTGAACGAAGATATTACAAAAGAAGATGCAGACTTTGTGGTAGATCATCTGACTGAGATCGTTGCAAATCTGCGAGCAATGTCTCCTCTGTACGAGGATTTCATCAAAAAGCAGAAATAATCGAATTATAGATAGAGAGTAAGATATAATATCAGGAGGATATCAAACATGTACAGCGAAAAAGTTATGGACCATTTTCAGAATCCACGTAATGTCGGTGAAATCGAGAATGCCAGTGGAGTCGGCACCGTTGGTAATGCAAAGTGTGGGGATATTATGAGAATGTTCCTGGACATTGATGATGAGACACATATTATCAAGGACTGCAAATTCAAAACATTCGGATGTGGCGCAGCTGTTGCAACAAGCAGCATGGCAACAGAACTTGTAATGGGAAAGACCATTGAAGAAGCACTTCAGGTAACGAACAAAGCTGTTATGGAGGCGCTGGATGGACTTCCGCCGGTAAAGATTCACTGTTCTCTTCTTGCTGAGGAAGCAATTCATGCAGCTCTTTGGGATTATGCAGAGAAACACGGCATCAAAATCGAAGGACTCAGCAAACCGAAGAGTGACATTTCTGAGGGGGAAGAGGAAGAAGAGTATTAATTGCTTCGAAAGAATATAAAATTACACGAAAGAAAAGGATGGAGATTACATTTTCCATCCTTTTTTGTGGTATAATGCCAGTTGTTATAAAAAATATAAAGGGGGAATGGGATGCAGGGACTTACGAGTGAAGAGGTCCGGCAGCGAACCGAAGAAGGAAAAGTCAATTACAATGACAATCCGAATACAAGAACCTACAAACAGATTATTCTGTC
>JAUNAE010000200.1 GCA_030527765.1 Eubacteriales bacterium | reverse complement strand
GCATTATTACTGGGGTTGTGGGTGTTTTTCACCCACTATCACCCCTGAAGAGCCGATTTTAATTCTATATATTTCCATCACGAATGGCTCTCCCTAAATTTAGCAAATGCATCGGCAGCATCCTGCACTCTGCCCTCTTTATAGTCATCATATCCCCGCTGAATCTTAGCGTGAAACTGAGCTTCTGTCATATGAGATACATCAATATCTGCTGGTGGTTTCGGTACTGTAACTGAAAATGGAATACCTCCAACCAGCACTACTTGGTTCAAAAACATATCCACTGCAGTAGACATAGGAATTCCTAATCTCGAAAGAATTGTCTCTGCGTCAGACTTCAAAGTAGGATTTACTCGCAAATTGAGTGTTGCTGATTTCTCCATAAATAGCGCCTCCTTTTCGAATAGTGTAACGCTGATGTCGTTACTTGTCAATTCTTCTATTTACCAATAAAAAAAGGAAAATATGCGCTGATTCTAAAAGACCGATGAAATAACGTGCACGGCTTAAATTCCATAAGGTCCTACATCCCAGTGTTTAAAGAAATATCCACAACCGTATGTAGCTTCATCTTACAACTAACAGGACTGCAAATGCAAAAATAGAAATAACGGAGTAGAGTGAGACGAAGGAAGCAATGAAGGATCTACTATTTTCCTGACTTACATACACTTGACTTGAAAATGCGACAGGTAAAAAGAAGAATAATAAAATGGCAGTTTGCATTTCATATGCTACAGATTTACCAATAAGCTGCCAGACAATCAACAGAAGTACAATCTGAACAATATATCTGATTGCAACAGCTGGGATAACATCCATTATACGTTCTTTGTCAAACACAAGATCATATCCAAGAGCTATCAGAATCATGGTCGAAATTGGAGCAACAATCAGACTTTCCGTACTGTTATAAAGTGCATTAATAGGACTTGTCATCAACCAGTTCATAGCGCCGCTTACGCCTGCTGCAACACCCAGTACAACTCCCCAAAGACAAGGATTTTTAATTGCAGATAGGAAGATACTTTTTCCGCTGATTTTATCGCCCGAATCGATTTGCGAAATCACTGAACTCCACACGGAAAAACCAAAAGCAGTTACAGCAATATCAATGGTTGCCATATATCCAAGATTTTCCTGCCCGCATAGAATAATGTACAGTGGATAACCAAGCATCCCATTTTCTGCAGTTGTAAGAAGAATTGGCAAAAATTTACTATTTTCATTTTTGATTAGCCTTTTCAGCGGATAACCAACTAACATTGCTGCAATCTCAACCAGCAAAAAAAGTATCACAATTCTGATTGTATCCTTGTCATAATTTGCATTGCCAAGCGCATGAAACAATGTAACCGGCAACATAATATTGGCAATGATTGTTTTTACATCAGCCATTCCTCTCGCAGATACAAGTCCTGATTGCTTACAAAAAATTCCTATACCGATTAAAACAACAACCGGAATAATGGCAGTTATAACTTCCATTTGTTTCTCCTTTATTCCTTACCCCCAAAAACCGTTCTCAACAAATAAGTTGGTGTACAGCTCCAGGCATGGCAGAAGCTATTGAGTGCTGCTGATCCATAGGGTGAAAAGTCCGGATTTTTCGGATCAAACACTTCCCAGAAAGTGTCTGCACCGGCATTAATCATGCCGCCCCAATAGTCTCTTATGACAGATTTTGCTTCATCTGCATTACCACACTGAATCAAAGCTGTTACATAGTAATGATAGATGTAAGGGGTCTGCATTTGCACAGTATCCGGATTTTTCATTGCTCTTTCCAGTATGTCTGCACCTTCTGATTCCGATACCGCACCAGCAAGAATCATCCATATCTGTGAAGCCATGGAAATCTGTGATTCAGGTCCGCTGACAAACAGTTTTCTCTCATTATCCCAGAACTTTTCCAGAATTGATGCTTTCAGATTTTTTTGCAGATCAGATAATTCCTGTACCCTTTGCATGTCCTCCAGCACTTCTGCCATCCTGATTCCATAGTTTAAAGTGTATAAAAGTACTGCATTTGCACCTGCGTGTTTGTTTAATCCATTACCCCAATCCAAAAAACACCAGAACTTCTCTCCTTGATCTTCAAGAAGCTCCTCTTTATCCCTGGTAGCTGAAACAAGATTAATCTGTTTCTGTGCTGTGGCGTAGAGTTCTTTCAAAGTTTCTTTATCATTGGATGCCTGATAGTATTCCCAAAGTGTTGGAACATACAATAGGGCATAATCTACCAGGTATGTATCATCCGGCTCGTAGGTTGGTTCTGTAAACAGACATGCTGAAATTTTCCCTTCATTGAAGCTTAGTCCTGCAAAGAGATAGAGACATCTCTTTACCAGATCATAATTTTTGAAGGTCATATAATTTGTAAGAGCCTGAAGTCTCAGATCTCCCAGCCACAACCTTCGATCTCTTTTGGGTCCATCTTCGAAAACATCCTGCATACAGTCTCGAAGCGTTCTGATTCCTGCCTGATCGATTTCATTTAAAATCGTTTCACCAAAATCCCTTTTGCAAATATTCTCTGCATTGGCAGATGTGATTGCATCAACGCTGATATCTTCAAAAATGACCTTATATTTTTGAGATGTGTCAAGTACAGTAATCTCCACGTAGCGAAATGCATATCTTCTAGGCAGTGTAACACAAGCCGGAAGTATATCCACATGGATCATTTCCTCCTGAATCCAACTCTTTGATAGCCAGCCATCATATGTCTCCATGGAGGACTGAAGCTCTGATTCGTGTTCAGCAAATCTCAGTCTGAGATAGAGCGGGGCATCCGGATGACTTCCCGTGAATCCAAGAGAAAAAGTGATATGTCCAACAAGATGTTCTCCCATATCCAAAGTGATCCTGTCACCCCTGCCAAATCCCTTATCTTTCAGTTTGAAAATATTTAACGGAATTCTTTTCTCATGAAAAAACGGTGTCTTTGCCTGATCCGCTTTTTCTAAAAAAGAATCATTCTTGATAATTTCAAAATCTTCCATCACACTGAAGGATGCCATACCGTTTCTCCTTTGCTAAAATCTTTTCATCCACAGGTCTGCAAGCGTCGGCCACATTGCCACACTTTGATCTGCATTCTGAGGTAAAATACTGGCGCGAATTGTCTCGTCTGCCATTGGTTTGATATTTGTTCCCTTTGGAATGTTAAGCTGATCAAACGGAGAAGGAAGAGTAATTCCGTTATCCAGCATCATCTGAAACACCTCAATCGTCTGTTCCATTGTATAGGTTCCCGCATAATCCCCAGCTGCCCATTTTTCATTTCCAAGTGACATTCCGTGAGGACCTTGAGGAAATACATGATGTTCATAAGGTACGTCATTTTTTTTGCAGGCTTCTGCCATAAGATAACTGTTTTCTACAGGTACAGTTTCATCTGTAACTGTCTGCCACAGGAATACCGGTGGAGTATTTGGTGTCACCTGCTTCTCCAATGACATATATTCCAATTCTTCCTCAGTGGCATCTTCGCCTAACAATGCAACAAAAGAGTCTCTGTGGGCATACTCCCCAGATGTAATAACCGGGTAAGACAGAATGACTGCATCCGGTCTGTTATTTTGACATTTTTCAATCGCCTGAACTTCAGGAGCATCCCAATGTACAGCAAGACTTCCTGTCAGATGGGAACCTGCTGAGAATCCACACACTGTAACTTTGTTTGAAACTACATGGAGATTCTCTGCATTTGCTCTTACATATGATACTGCTGCTGATATATCCTGAAGGGGCTGAAACCTGAGAGCCTGCTGATTGATGATATTTGTTGTATAAGTAACAACAAAAGTGTTGTAACCCCTCTCATAAAAATCAAGAGCAACTATTTCTCCTTCTGTATGAGATACCACACGATATGCTCCACCCGGAACAACTACCACTGCCGGTCTCATCTGATCATCCTCATCATGTAAATAATAATGAATATTGGGGATAAATTCTCCGACTGCCGGATAAGTATATTCCTCTTTTTCCCAAAGCTTTACAGAACCTGTCTTCATATTAAAACCTCCAAATCAGTTATAAATTTTCACCGTTGTTTGCAATGACCTCTGCATAAAACTTTGCAGAATCTTTCAGCGTACGCTCCTGCGTACGATAGTCCACATAGACAAGTCCGAATCTCTTGTCATACCCTTCTGCCCACTCGTAATTGTCCATAAATGACCAATACGTATATCCGATCACTGGAATTCCCTCATCAACTGCCTTCTTTAATTCACACAGGTAGCGATGAATAAAGTCCGTTCTTTGCGGATCATGCACTGTTCCATCCATCATCTTCCAGTCACAGTTTGCCATTCCGTTTTCTGTGATCAAAATTGGAAGTTGATATCTCTCATACATAAATTTTGTCATCCAGTAAATGATTTCCGGTGTTACAGCCCATCCCATAGCAGTTCTTGCTACCCCTTCATACATGTTTGGATTTGGAATCATACCTGAATAATTCATTGACTGGTAGATATTATATCCACAGAAATCCAGAGGCTGTACGATGGTCTTCAAATCTTCTTCTGAAATCACAGGTTGAAGTGCTTTAGGAACCTGACCTAAAATCATCACATCCTGCCACCAGTCATTTCCGAAGGATGCGGTTTTATCTGACCAATTGAGGGCCTTAGCAAATTCGATATCTTCTTCTTTGTTTCCAAGTGGAGTAATTCCATTTCCGGTAGGTGCCATTCCAACCTTTGGTTTCTTAGCCGCAAGCGCACGAATGATTTTCACAGCATTTCCATGGCATAGCATCGCATTTCTCGTAACTGCTCCAATCATTTCCGGTTTCTGCAGGAAAGGAGCATGTTCTCCAGATACATAGCCCAGGGTCGAGAACATCTGTGGCTCATTCAATGTCATCCAATAGGTAACCCGATCTGATAATTTTTCAACCACTGCTTTTGTGTAATCACAGAAAAAGGATACGATTTCTTCGTTCTCCCAGCCCCCCTTTTCATGCATCCACATAGGGAGATTCCAATGAAATAACGTTACCATTGGCTCAATGCCGGACTGCACTAGTTCATCCACCAATGAACTGTAAAATTCCAGCCCCTTTTCATTAATCATTCCTGCCTCAGGCATCACTCTTGGCCAGCTGATAGAAAAACGGTATGACTTCAAACCAATTTCCTTCATCAGGGCAACATCCTCTTTCATGTGATGATAATGATCACAGGATACCTTACCGTTTTCATTTCTGTTTGTATGTCCTTCATAAAGGACATCCCAGATTCCGAGTCCTTTCCCATCTTCATTGTAAGCACCTTCTACCTGATGTGCCGCACTTGCTGCTCCCCATAAAAAATCATTTGAAAATCCCATATTATGCTCCTTTTTCTATATGTTGATCGGTGCAAAAGGTCTCGCTGTCAGGCCACCTTTATTTTTCAATGTCATAACCAGATAATCACGATATCCAAAACTGATACTTGCGGGTCCATCCATTAATCCATGACAACTAATCTTCACATGTTTTCCTTTAATACTTGCCAGATATGGTATCCTTTTTCCATTCTGACAGATATTAAAGAGATCGCTCAGATTCAGATCTCCGACTAATCCATCTTCGCAATAAAGGAACTCCACATCGATATTTTTTCCCTCTCGTATAATTTGTTTCATCCTTGGCGCTCTTGCATACTTCTGATGCTTTTCGTAGATATTATCTAATGCCAATAATGCCAATCTGTTTCCAACCGGCTTTTTGTTCTTCGGATGAATATCATAGCGGAGTCCTAGATCCATAATAGATGCCATATAAGTATTTGGTACTGTATCCTCTACAATCTGCTGCTGTTGTCTGACAACAGGATAATTCAATCCATTCATCGCAAGCCACTCTTCCCACGGTGCCAATTGCACAAAGATGAAGGGCAATTCTTCCCTCCATACATCTCTCCAGCACCCAATCATTTTTTCGAATAATCGACCGTAAATTTCTGCATGATGCTCATCGGATTCACCTTGATACCAGATAACTCCACGAGCCGCAAAACCTGCTATCTGAGATAGCATCATGTGATATAATGCCCCAGGGCGATTCGGATCATAATGTCCCTTTAAGCTATATTTCCAAATAATCTTCATTGCAAGTTTTTCGACCCATGTTGTTGGCTTGTCGTGAACATTCATAAGTCCTGGATCTTCCGTCGCCTCCATCTGCGATCCAAATCCGATTTTTCTTTTTATGTGCTCTACACGTTCATATTTCTTCTCAGAACGGCTTGCAACAGCTGTTTCATAATCCTCAATATAGACCTTTAAAATCTCATCTTCTGATAAAATCTTTTCATCCATCCAGGTGGAAGCTGTCGTTCCTCCCCAGTTGCATCCAACAACCGCAACCGGAACATTTAATTCATCGCGAAGTCTTTTTGCAAAATGGAATCCCACAGCCGAGAACCATTTCGTATCCTGTCCATCACAACACATCCAACGATCCCAATGAGAAGTATCCTTCAACAGTCTCTCCTGTTCCGGATCATAAGCAAATTCTGCCACATCATAGAATCTAAGATGCTGATCCATATAGCTATGATTATACGATTCCCTGTCCTGGTCATAGATCATGGAGAATTCCATATTGCTCTGTCCTCCTGCAATCCATACTTCTCCAATATCTATCCTATCTAAAACAATGGTCTGAAACTTTGTTTCCAAACGAAGTACTGCATTTTCCACAGCCTTCTGACTTGGAAGAAAAATTTCAAAATCCCCGGAAGGAATCTTAGTATCCAATAAAATGCCGTCATTGAGATATACCCTCAACCAATCATCCTCTTCACTTTTTCCCCAGATTCGAATCTTCTTATCTCTTTGAAAAGTCATCCCGTTTTGGAAAATCTTTGCTAATGTAAGCATATTGCACCTCTACATTTTTGTTCGTCTTTGTTTATCGTTACGTGAATTGTAAATCGAGATGCAACCCCTGCGACTTACATTCCTTTCAAAATAG
>JAUNAE010000199.1 GCA_030527765.1 Eubacteriales bacterium | reverse complement strand
ATTCAATGGACAGCCTTTTCTCATCTTTGAGTGAAGGGGTCCTGAACAGTTACCAAAAAAGAAGAAAGGAGCCTGGATAGTGAAAGCACGTTTTTTACTGGATATAGAAGGAGAGTCACACGGACTCGGCGATTTAAATATGATGTTTGGAAACACAGAGGTAGTTGAATATCCGAATATCTCTTTCGAACATCCGGAGAAACCTTTTTTCACTGGTTTGCTTCCGCGCACCGTAGAGGTAAATGGAGAAAAAAGAAATTATCTCGTCTATATTCCGGAACATTTTCCTATTTCTGGCGCCGGTATTTATTTATTTCCGGATGACGATGTCAGTGCGGAAGAGTTTCTTAGAAATGGGCAGTATATAAAAATCGCAGAGAAAACCAACGCAGTGCTGATCGTTCTGGAATCCAGACCGGGAGGATGGAGAAGAGATGATATTCAGAGCGAGATGGACTACTGTGAGGCGGTTTTTAAACATTCACTGACAAGAATTTACTACAGCTTGAATGAAGCGACCTACTACACCATGGGAATCGGAAACGGCGCTTATATTTCTCAGACGTTTGCATTGCTGGATCCGGAGATATTCGCTGCTGTGCTTCAAGACGGAAATTACGAGCTTGATACAAGCTTATATTCACAGCTAAGCAAAATAAAATCAGCCAGAGATGCATCCACAACAAAGACAGAAGTTGAAATGCCTGTCTGGCTTGTAGATGAGAGCGAGAAAAGTACAAATTCTATATTGAACGGATATTGCATTGCATCCGGATTGCAGAATAAGCCTCTGGTAGACGGAAATACGAAAACATATGTCAAGAACATGAAAAAGTGGTTTTCCGCTCCTGACAGCATTCCTATTGTAAGTGTAAAAAATACGATAAAGACAGAAGAACAAGATGCAGTTCAATTACACGAAGAAATGATCAAATGGGCTCTCGGATTCAAGCGATGGATGGGAGTCGGAAACGGTGACATTCGACCGGCAAGAAGCTGGGAGGATATGAAGCTGATCAGAAAGGTGACGAAGGTAGACGAGAGAAACCGCGAATGGTTTATCTATGAACCGGGAAGATATCTTTCACACAAAGAAGAAAAATTACCGCTTGTAATCGCAATACATGGGTATTCCTGCACAGGAACAATATTTGCTGAAAGTACTCAGTGGCATGAACTTGCAGAGAGGAGAGACTTTTTTGTAATTTATCTATCTGCATTTCCCTCAAATCAGTACTTCGAGGGGAAAACAATACCTCTGCCTACATGGAACAGTATTGGAATGACATCTGAGATGGATGATATTAAATTTGTTCGGAATGTAATTAATGAGGTTTGTGAGAACTATCCGATAGATGAGGAAAGAATATATGTGAGCGGACACTCCAACGGATCTTTGATGACACAGAGACTGATGTCTGAGATGCCGAAGCGCTTTGCTGCATTCGGACCTCAGGGAGCACAGTATCATTTCCTTACAAATGGAGGAAAGCCTGAAAAGGATATTGAGGCAGATGGTGTTGAGCGTCCTGTGTGGCTGATGATGGGTGAACACGATGTTGGAGTCGGCGATAAGATTGAGCCCGGGAATGCAAATGATTTGTTCATCAATATGATGTGTAAGGTGAATAATATTGATCGGGCAAATGAAGAAGTAAGACAAAATGGAGCTTATACGACGCATACCTGGACAAAGGATCAGAGGACTCCGCTGCTTAGATTTACTTCGGTAAGAGACTTGCCTCATACTTACACTCCTGAAATGGCAGAGATGTATTATGACACGTTTTTCAGTCATTTTAGAAGAAAAGCAGATGGCAGCATAGAATATACACTTTAATAGAATCCGGAAGGGAGGAGATCGTTATTAGTCGCATATTAGAGATGAGGAACATCTCAAAATCGTTCCCCGGTGTAAAAGCTTTGGACGGCGTAAAGCTGGAAGTTGAAGAGGGCAGTGTGCATGCAATCATGGGTGAAAACGGAGCGGGAAAATCCACACTCATGAAGGTTTTATTCGGGCAATATGCACCTGATGAAGGAGAGATTTTCTTTAAAGGAGAAAAAGTTTCATTTAAATCTGTTAAAGAGGCTGTAAACAGCGGCATCTCAATGATTTATCAGGAACTAAGCCCGATCAAGGATCTGTCAATTGCAGAAAATGTATTTGTTGGAAGGTATCCCAAAAAGAAGGGACCGATCCTGGATGTTCAAAGGATGTACGATGACTGCCAGAAAATCTTTGACCGCTGGGGGCTGGACTATGATCCGCACGCATTGATCAGGACACTAAAGACAGCAGATATTCAGATGATTGAAATCATCAAGGCAATATCCTTTAATGCGAGTCTTGTAATTATGGATGAGCCGTCTTCCTCTATCTCTCAGGATGAAGTAGAGAAGCTGTTTGATTTTATTCGCACACTCAAGAAAAACAATATCACAGTTATTATCATTACGCATAAAATCGATGAAGTTTTCACGGTTGCGGATGAAGTGACTGTCTTGAGAGACGGAAAGTATATCGGGACAGATTCCATCAAGAACTTTGACCGTGCAAGGATGATCAAGATGATGGTTGGTCGTGAAATGACAAGCGTATTCCCGCAGAAGGAAACTGGATACGGAAAACCATTGCTTGAAGTACAAGGATTGAACAATGGAAGCAAAGTGAGAAATGTGTCCTTCACACTGCATGAGGGCGAGATCCTTGGTTTCGCAGGAATTGTCGGCGCGGGAAGAACGGAAACAATGCGGTCTGTTTTTGGATTAGATCCACACGAGTCCGGCAGCATCAAGCTGAACGGGGAAGAAATCAACATCAAATGCGTAAGAGATTCCCTGAAGCACGATATCGTCATGGCGACAGAGAGCAGAAAAGATGACGGTTTGGTTTTGTGCAGATCAGTTGGAGAAAATATATTACTGCCATCGTTATACAGACTGTCAAAGCATGGTGTTCTAAACGTCAAGAATTTGAATGGCATTGCTGAAGATGCAGCGAAGAAACTGGCTGTTAAGACCAGTTCACTGGAGACGATGGCGAACTTCCTGTCCGGAGGAAACCAGCAGAAGGTAATTTTAAGTAAATGGCTCTTGATGAACCCAAAGGTTCTGATCCTGGACGAACCCACTAGAGGCATAGATGTAGGAGCAAAGTGGGAAATCTATAATATTATTATAGAGTTAGCAAAGCAGGGCGTAGGTATCATACTTGTTTCGTCAGAGATGGAGGAAGTGATCAATCTATCTGATCGGATTCTCGTTATGTGTGACGGACAGATCACCGGAGAGTTATCAAAGGAAGAGGTATCTCAGGAAAAAATTATGAATTTGGCGTCGGAGGTTCAGAATGGATAAAGCAAAAAAACAGTCACTTTCACTTGCAGAAATTTACAGTAAATTTGGTGTATTTCTGATCTTGTTGGTCGCAATTATAGCAGGAACGATTCTCTCAAGAAATTTTCTGGTTCCCAGTAACCTGATGAGTGTAGCGCAGAACGTCAGCTGTTATGCAATCATCGCAATCGGTATGACCAGGCTTTTGATCGGAGGCGGTGTTGACCTGTCAGCAGGATCCAATCTGGCATTCTGCTCTGTAATCGTAGCCGTTGTCTATCAGAATACGGGAAGTACCCTGCTGGCAATTATCGCATCTCTCGTCTGCGGCACACTGATCGGCGCAGTGAACGGCTTTTTCGCTTCTTATATCGGACTTATGCCGTTTATCGTAACACTTGCAACACAGATGACAGTCAGAGGTCTTGCTTATCTCGTCGCCGGCGGCGCTCCTGTCTTCGGAGTGGGCGATGGAGTTGTATTTCTTGGAAACGGAAACATTGGCGGTTTTCCGATGATCTTCCTGGTCGTTATTATTTGTACAGTGATCATGCAGTTTGTGATGACAAGAACCTCCCACGGCAGATATTTATATGCAATCGGCGGCAATGCTGAGGCAGCAGGAGCAGCAGGTATTAATGTAAAGCGTCAGTTATTCCTGAATTATGCGATCATGGGATTGATTGTAGGCATTGCAGCTGTTCTGTATGCCGGACGTACAAATTCAGGTCTGCCGGCTGGTGGTGTAAACTTCGAATTTGAGGCGATTATCGGTTCTGTACTTGGTGGAACATCCATGGCAGGTGGTGTCGGTAACGTTGTTTGCAGTATCGTTGGTGTATTTATCGTAGGCATTATAAATAACCTGATGAATCTCTGCTCTGTCAATGCATTCTGGCAGCAGGTAGTAAAGGGTATTGTCATTCTTGTTGCTGTACTTCTTGATATTTTCACCCGTAACTCAATTATGAAATCCACAAAGAAGAGATAATTTACAGATATTCCGGAGAAAGAATATCTGAATTATTAAAGGAACAAACGTTTAAGAAGGAGGATTACTATGAAGTCTTTGACAAAGAAATTTATGGCACTGGGTCTGGCAGCCGCAATGCTTACATCTATGACTGCTTGTGGAAGCTCATCTTCAGCTACATCTACAGCAGCCGCAGGTACAGCAGCTTCCGGCAGTTCGGCTTCTGCAGAATCAACCGGTGAGCTGCAAAAGATCGGATTCTTATCGGCAGCCTGGTCAGATGATTACTGCAAGCGCCTGAATGATGCCCTTGTTGAACTTGGTTCGGAATATGGATTTGAAGTAAATGCATTGAACGGTGCTCCGGATGGTAATCCGGACGTATCAAAGTACATGGAAGGAATTGATTCCCTTCTTGCAGGCAACCCTGAGGCCATGATCGTTCAGCCGCTGTTTACTCTTCCGGATTACTGCATGAAGTTTAATGGACAAATTCCCCTGACCTTTATTAACATTTCTCCTGAAATTTCTGAGACATCCAAGGATCTGGAGTATTGGTACGCTGGATGCTTCGATACAAATATCGGTGCACAGCTTGCAGAAGAGATGTCAGCGGGATTGAAGGAAGGTGCCAAAATCTGTATGCTGAATCTGACCTATGGCCAGACAAACACTGCACAGCGTGAAGAGGGATTTAAGACCTGGATGGCTGAAAACAGACCGGATGTGGAGATTCTTGAGACAAATTATGTAGAAAAAATCGACCCCACAAATGCGCAGACTATTTTTGAGGACTGGATCCAGAAGTATGGTGTAGGTGGATTTGACGGCGTTGCTACACAGGGATCAATGCTTTCACAGGGTGTTGTTGAGAGTATGAAGAAATATGGTCTTGATACCAGCAATTTTACTCTTGCCGGAATCAGTGCAAGTACAACAGAGTGGGTCAGAGATGGTCTTGAGTTTGTAGAACTATATCAGGATCCTTATGCAGAGGCAAGAGCAGCTCTTGAGGCAACACGTGCTCAGTTAGACGGAACAACCGGCGAGCTCACTCCGCTGGAAGGAACGGACAATGTGCTTGCAGTTCCCATGACACCGATTAATAAGGACAACGTGGATCAGTTTGATTTCTAATTGATCTCAGTATCAGATAACAGTAACAGAAAGGAGAGTCCGAAAGGATTCTCCTTTTAGGCTATTAACTTGAAGAATAGAAATGAGAGGTGGATTATGTCAAAAGCAGCAATGCCGTCAGTCTTTCCTCCGGAAGGCAGATATGAATATTCAGGGGTACATATTGATTTGGCCTGTATGACACAGGGAGCGGAGATTTATTTTTCAATTGATGGAAGTGATCCCAGAGATGGAGGAATTAAATATATCAGAGAGCAGGGACTGATCTTACTGCCTGCCGAGAAAGAGAAAGAAATCGAGTACTGTGTTCGCGCCATTGCTGTAAAGGAAGGTATGGAAGATAGCGATGAGGCTCAGTTTCACTATCAGATTGCAGGAAGAAAACGCGGAGAATACAGACATATCCTCATGCGGGAGCTTACAGAAAAGCATCCCGGCATCATCAGAATCGAGGATTTCGATCGGGACAAAATGTACTTGCTTGTCGGCAGTTCCAAGGCGGTACTTGTTGATGCAGGATGGGACGAGCAGGGAGATCTTCCGGATCTTTGCAGACAATTAATTGGCGACGATAAGCCGCTTGAATTAGTTGTTGCCCATGGTCATCCGGATCATATAGCCCAGCTTCCGAATTTTTTAAGTGCAGGCTGCAAATGCTTCATGCCCTATGCAGATATAGACACGGCAAAAGGATTCGCGCCCGATATTGATTATGATCGTGTAGAAGATATCAAAGAAGGAGATATCCTTGATATAGGAAATGCGGTTTACAAGGTATACACGATACCCGGTCATACACCCGGAAGTGTCGTGCTTCTGGATGAAGAAAACGGGGATCTTTTTTCCTCAGACGGATTTGGCAGCAACAGAAGATATGTACCGGATTCTGCATGGCTTCAGTTGGGTGAGACATCGGCAGAGGCGGCATACGATCGCATAGAAGAGTTTTGTATTCAGATCGGTGACAAAGCAAAGCGCATTTTTACCGGACATAATGAAGAAATCTATGAGGCAGTACCATATCTCAAATGCTTAAAGAAGGCACTGAAGAAAGCTGTTTCAGATGGAGACGCAGGGCTGTCTCCTTCTTTAAGAAGTGTAGCAGAATCCTTTGGATCGGGGAGTGCACTTATCGAAGGGGATTGGCGCTATGATCCTTTGTGGATCAGTGTTAACATCCGATATCTTACAGAAAAGGACAGATTGTCTGTTCCTCCTGTAGAGGCGATGGGGTTTGAGGCAGATAAAGCAATCAGTCTGTCTGGATTGTGAAAAATTGTATAAGAAAAAACTGTGATTATAAAACAGTCCACTTATTAGCTCGATGAGTTTTTATAAGTGGATTTTTTTGATAGACAGATGTTCAGTTCTATGAGTGGCGAGGAATCAAATTGGACTGAAAAGAATGGCAGAAAGATGGAGTTCATGGAGGGTGCGTACGAAATGTATCCTAAAATCTATGCAAAATTGTAAAAATATGCTTCCAAAATTGCAATAACAAGTTGCACACTTTTGCTCCACACCACACCTGTGGT
>JAUNAE010000198.1 GCA_030527765.1 Eubacteriales bacterium | reverse complement strand
TGCAGTATCCACTGTAGAGTTATCTGTATATGTAATGGTCTCATAGTTCCAGAGGTACTTATTGGTAGCTGTCAAAGTTGGAACTGTTGTCTCCCATGAGGTTGGTGCTGTAGTGTTACTCGTGGAAACTTGATACTTCTCAGTAATGGACTTAATTCCCTTGCCTGTAGCTCCAGTATCTCCTTTCGCACCTGTCGCACCTGTACTACCTTGATCTCCCTTATCGCCTTTCGCACCTGTATCTCCGTATGCTCCAATGATGCACGGTGTTGAAGTATTAGCCGTTGTGCCATCTGTGTACTTAATGACTTCATAGTTCCAAAGGTACTTGTTAGTAGCTGTAACGTTCTGAACTGATGTAGTCCATCCATTCGTGGAAATTGTTACCCCACTAGAAGATGCGGTGGCAAGGTAGTAATTCGTGATACTTCCAATACTCTTTCCAACAGCACCAGTCTCTCCTTTTTCTCCAGTGTCCCCTTTCGCTCCGGCGATGCACACAGGGCTGGTTTCTGAAGTTGTTCCATTATTATAGGTTGTCACTGTTCTGCTCCACATATACTTACCCTGCTGCCATTTAGGGGCATTTGTAGACCATGTTCCACCTGACAAGCTTGTACTCGATGTAGACAGATAATATTCAATGTCTGTCTTTGTTACGCTTTTGTTGACTTTTTCAGAAACAGGCTTAAGAGTTTCCTGTACAACATTTTCAACGGTCTTCCCTTTTAGGGTAAAACTGTTTGCAACAATGTCAACTTGCCCCGTGCCTGCATCAGCCTGGAATGTCACTTCATTTGTTTCTGGATCCCGAATTGTCAGAATTCCAGATTTGATATATGTGGCATCAATTCCATGCGTATAGAGCAGATTTGCGATAATATCACCGTTCACGGTAATTCCATAGGGATAGCTCTGTCCGCCGTCTGTGGAGACTGCTAGAGCGTCCGCTGTCAGCTTCCAGATAATCTCTGATTCTGCTATAGTCGGAGCATCATGGAGATAATAGACGGATCCGCCTGTTTCCTGCTCTTCTTTGGTTAAATACGTGCCGTTGTTCTGCTCGATCTGTTGGGCGAGGTTGCTCACAGCTTCTTCTCGTGCTGTCTTCTCTGCATTTACCAGAGCAGCCGCCTGTGCAACGGCTGTTTTCACGCTCTGTGATGTGTAAGATTGCCCCGTTCTTACAGGATCCTCGGCAGTTGTAGAAACTGTCGTTCTACCCTGCAACGAGAATTTCACATCTGTGATCGGAGTAAGATAAGATCTTTCTTCTCCAAGGCTTGGGATGTATTTATAGGTCTTTACCATGTCCCCGAATTCAATCAGTGGATTAGATGCGATATCACCAGACATACTGCGAAAATGTTTTCCAAGAATTGCCTTTCCAATGGTCTGTGCCACGGTTGCAACCTTATTACCAATCAACTCATTTTCGTAGGTAATAACATAACCGTCATCCACCTTGTTATTGTAAAACGCTGTGTAATTATACAAAGAATTTGTTACTTTGACGCCTGTTACAACAATATCCTCTGCTGATACTGTCGGGGATGATAGAAAATCCTTGAGGTCTGTGGACGTGCCGAAATTCCATTTTACGAACTGCAGATAGCCATTTCTATCAATTCTGGCATTTGCTCCTTCAATCATCGCAAGACTTCCAATAACCTCTCTACAGGTCATATTTTCAGGCTTCTTGTCAATCCGAAGATTGCCGTTTGTCATGCTGATCGTTCCAAGAGGAATTCCACATTTTCCACAGACATTTGTGAGCAATGCCTGCGCAGTCTGCGGAAAAACAAGATCTGTTGAAAACGGCTTGTCTGCTTTATACATGAGGTCAACCGCTGTAAGCTTAATTACTTCACCGTAACTCTCTGGGGAGGTCACATAGAACGTTCCTTTTTTTACCCTGCCAATTGACGAATCCTGTGTTTTTACATACACTTCCAGCTTCGCATTCATAAATGTTTTGTTCGAGAACTGCTCGTTTCTATTGTCCAGAGTCAGAGACATATATTTTTCGATAGCAACACCGACAGGGAAAGCCCCTGCCGATGCTCCATCAGTGATTGAATTATCTCCACGCATAATCTCATGGTCGAGTGTCTGTGTGGATCCGTCAGCATACGTGATTTCTACAACTTCATAGAGCTGACCAGATGTCATTGCATTTTTGAATTTTGTTGTTGCACTTATCATTTGATAGCCTCCACTTTGATTGCGTTAAAGCTCAAGCTTTCCCATCGTTCATAGCCGTCCTCAAGAGTCAGCGCAGATGAGTTGTATGTTGTGGCATAGAATACACCGTCCTTCCATGTTCCTGTAAGGGGGTCCATGTAATGGAGCGTGAAATTTGCTTTATTAACAATTTTCGACATTATTTCCGCATATTCGGATAACGTCAAATCTTTCCATTCCATAGAGTAGCTTGCCACCGTTCCAACCGGAATGTTTACCATATTGTAGTACTGATTTCGTCCGGAGTCATCCGTTGAAGTAGTGGTGAAGTTTGGAGTATATTTTGTCGGTTGCTTAATAACAACACCATTTATTTTAAAATAATCCTGCATTTCTTACCTCCTACACCAGCTCGAACGGATTTCTTCCGCTCTGGATCCGCATTAGCTTCGCCTCATCAATCACCGCCCGAGCAATCTCACGAGTTCCCAGATAGATCGGAACCTCGTAGGTTGACTTGCCTCCGGTATTGTTTCCAAGCTCTTCCCGCATAATCTGTCTGATCAGAGACTCCGGAGCTTCCAGGTTCCTTCCTGCCTTCTGATCTCCGAGCATGGCCATAAATTCGGAATTCGGCGGAATAACCGCACCTTTTGCCAGATATGGAATCGTGTTGACTCTTCCAAGGTGAAGAGACGGGGATGTATACGACCATCTTCGGTTGATGATCGGTATTGTCCCACCGACCGAAAACTTCATAGTATTTTCAATCCATCCGAGTCTGCCATTGATTTTTTCAATCAGTCCGTTAATTAAACCGATAACTGAATTGATTGGTCCTTTTGCCAGTTCAATAAGACTGTCGAACACATCACTGAAAATAGATTTCACATTTTCCCATACGTTGCTCCAGTCAGAAGTGAATGTGCCTGCAATCCACGAGATAAGCTGTCCGAGTTGCGAGTTCTTCAGCCACTCGATCACACCGCCGAAGGACGTGCCAAATCCTTGGAACATCTGCTTGATGCCCTCCCAGGCACCGGACCAATCACCCGTAAACACACCAGTGATGAATTTGATGAGTCCGCTGAGATGCTGTAATATTCCGTTCACGACTTGTCCCACACCTCCGAAAAACCCAAAAATGGATGTCTGAAGAGTGCTCAGAATTGGCGAAATTACTGGCAAGACATTGGCCGAAATCCATTTGATACACGGAGCGAGAACAGATTTCCAGAGTTTGCTGATTGAGTCTACAATCGTGCCCAGACATTCGCCTGCACTGTCAAACATTGGGGATAAATGCTTGTCCCACAATTCCTGCACTTTGTCTCCTGTGTTCTGGATGATCGGTGCAATGTAGGTATTCCAATTTTCTGTGAGAATTCCAGTGATTTCCGAAATATCCTCTGTTAGATCAGCCACAAATGGAGCAATGTGCTCATCGTACATAGCGAGGAATTTATCGGTTACTTCCTGCACAGCCTGTTTCATCGTTCCCGTTACGCTCTCGAATGTAGATACATATACAGAAAGCACTTGCTTAATGTTTTCCTGATTGTCAATAAATGGCTGTAAGATCAGTGTGGCAATATCTCGAGTAATCCGCTCAACAACTGCCTGTGCTCCCAGAAAAGCGTCTGAAAAAATACCGATAACATTACCGGTTAAATTCTGTGCCTCCGAGGATGAAAAAATGTCAAAGACATTCGCAAATGCTACCGAATACTCTCCTACCAGAGCATAGATATCTGCACGAATATCAAAAATATCAGACAGCTTTCCTGCAATATAATCCTGGCTATCTTCCAGGTATGATGCAATTCCACCGACTAGATTATCCGCTATCGTCAGCCCGATTCTCACAAAGGAACCTGTTACCTGTCCAAGGGCCGTTGCAAAGCTCGTCAACATTCTTCTGGCCGAACTTACAACCTGTGGATCTGTCGCAATGCCAATGAGAGACGTTTTGATGCTCTCCAAAGAGGTCTGCATGGATGAGATTTTTCTTTTCCACTCTCCGAGTCCCTGAACAAGCCCTTTTTTATATAATCTGAACAAGTTCTGCAGGAATTTCTGTAGCTTTGATACTTTATTTATTGTTTCATCCAATACAGTTGTTCCCTCTGCCAGTGCTCCGTAATCAACAGCATCTCCAAGACCTCCGCCTGTTGCTGACGGAGATCCGGATCCAGCGGACGTGGTTGAAGTATCGGCTCCGATCTTATGAATCTCATCCAACGGACTGAGGTATTTCTTTGCTGCTTTCGCAGCTGCCGTCGTGGCCTTCGTTGCATCATCTGTCGCATTTGCCACATTTTCAATGGCATTTGCAGTATCATTGTAAGAATCTGCTGCCGTCGCAAGTGAGTCTGTTGAAGCAATTCCGGATGCTGCTGTTTCTGTTGATTTTCTTCCTGTTATAAGCTCTGAGAAGCTCTTGAAAGCATTCGCAAGGGTTGCCAGTCTTGCCACAAGCTTATTGATCACCTGAAGCAATGGGAGCATAAAATTCTGCAATCCCATTCCAACTGTTTCCATAACATCACTGAGATTATTCTTCAACTGTTTCATTTGGCCTGCAGGTGTTGCAGCAAGTGCAGCATTCATATTACCGACATTATTTGTAATAACTTGTGCAAGCATTGCTGCTTTCTGCTCTTCTGTTCCGAATTTCAATACCTTTTCTTCAGCATCAGAAAAAGTAATACCTACTCGAGTGAGAGCTGATACCTGTCCTTGCATTACTTTGCCCATAAGATTACCGATATTGACCATATCACCGGCCGAGGCATTGACTCCCTTCTGCTGTGCCGCAAGATTATTCATGGCCGGCACCAATGTTTTTAACGCTTCTGTGGAATTCAGGAAAGTTGCAAGCTGCTGAGCTCCGGCAAGCTGCGTTTCATCACCAATAACACCTAATTTTTGCTGTTCCGATGCAAGTTGCTTAATGGAATCGATCATGTCATCCGTAGCATGCATTCGCTGTTTCATGACTGTTTCTAGCTTATTTTCTGCTTCTTGCTGTGCTGCTGCCAGATTCGTGCATTCTCTGCCAAAATCAACGATTTTCTTTACTGTGAATGCTGCAGCAATGGTCTTCCCGAGTCCCGACACCCGGCTTTTGAGAGTTCCTATGGAGGATTCAATATTTCTCGTTCCTGTCTGTATGCCGGCTGTATTGACATTTGTATCAATCGTAATTGTTCCATCTCCCGACTTAGACATTTGTAAGCACCTCCCGTTATTTTTTCAAACCAAAAAGACGGTTGAGTTCAGCTTTTTCCTCTTCGGATCGCATCTCTTCCATCTCTAATTCAACCAGATTTTTGTTAGAGGAATAGAATTCTCTTTCATAATCCTCTAATTTTTTTCCTTTAGCCTTTTTCTGCCGAATCGTTACCACCTGTGCAAAAAGACCCTCTCGGATTTCCATGTAATACCCAAGAAATGTCCACCAATGCAGATATTCTTTCGCTCGTATTTCCTCTCCTGCCACTGTATTGATTGACGGAATCAGAATAGATGCGTCTTTTTCCCAGTCAACCAGTTTAGGATGCTGTTTGCCGTCATCTTTTTGTCCGCAATCAATAAAAGAGGCAGCTTTTGCAGCCGCCTCCGGTAAATTTTCCTCCGGAATATTCTTCCAGTTCGGATATATAATTTTGAGCATTATAATCTGTTTCGCATAATCATCCAGTTCCGGATCTCCAAAAGCCGTCAGGATTGTAAGAATGTCGCGAAAGTCGGTTCGTATTTCATAAGACTCGCCACCGACTTCCATCGTTTGGGGAAGTCTCCATGGGTTAAATTTCATATCACTCATAATCTGCTGTATATTTGCTTACCATCTTATCAGCACGCTCTGTTACCACAGTTTCGATGTATGTTGCAATTGCTTCAAAAACATACAACATGTACAACTGGCCATTCGCCATAATACTCAGAGGAGTATTGTATTTAAACAATACCCTGCTGCATGTTTTGTCATTGATGAGATATTCAAATTCATCAATGATCTTTGCATTGATTTCATCCTGATTCTCATCGGTTGTCTCTTTCATAAGTGCTTCCAGATGTTTTTCTACATCCTTGGCTCTTCTTAAAATGTCCAGATCTGCGGGATTAAAATAAAAATATCCCATCACTTCATCATCTGAGTTTACGATTTCTACGCGTTCACCTGTGTTTAATTTAATTTTACCCATGTTCTTTCTCCCCTGTTATCAACCTGCAGTAAATACCGGTGCTCCTGCCTTCAGAGATTCAGCTGTTACACTACCCTTTACACGTTTTCCGTTTTCATGGATGGTAAATGGAAAGTTCACGCCCTCAGTGCCACCGCCATAGGAGCTGACTTTTACAAGCACTTCCTGTGTGTATGCGGTGAAGGTTGTCTGCTCTGTATCCTCTACAATCACCTCAAGGAGCAGAGTTGCACAGGCATCACCTTTCTTTCTATCCATAGCGATTTCTTTCAGCTTTGGATAAAGTTTCTTCTCCGGATCTGCATAATACGGATCTGCATCCATGCTCGGCTCATAGCCATTGTCTTTGGTTCTTACCTGGCCGATGACATCTTTTACTGTCTCAGTCTGTGGATTAAGAGACATGGACATTTCGGAAATGCCGTCACCGATCAGCTCCCACTCTGCTGTGGATGCTTTTCCCTTAAATGTCGTATCCAGGTAATGAGCTAATGCTTCACGATTTAATTTCATGATATTATCTCCTTTACAAAAAATTATTGTTTTTGTTCTGCCACAAACAAAAATATTGTTAGTTGCTTTTTAGACTACACTCGTTCTTCGTACCTGATTCTTGCCTGAATCATATATTGTTACTAATTCCATGAGCTGTCACTGATCTGCTCAGAT
>JAUNAE010000007.1 GCA_030527765.1 Eubacteriales bacterium | reverse complement strand
ACTGAAAAAGATAATGATGCTGCAAATCAGTAAGTTGAACTTTCGGAACAATGAGTTTTTTGTCATAAGTACTCCCAATGTGAACATATGAATGATTGGGTCTATTTCAAAAAAACTTTGCGCTGGAATCTCCCGACAACGTCGGGAGAGGAATGCGCTTTTTAGCCCCGCCGCGAGGTGGGTGTGGCTTATTTTTTATTGTACTGGTTGCGAATGTACTGCTCGACCACATCTTTGCTCATGTTTCCGAGGGTCCCCATATAGTAACTATGACTCCACAAATGCCCACCCCAGAACTCGTGATCACGGATTTCCGGATGCTTCATGAAGAATAGTTTTGCAGTGTGACCCTTCAGGCACTTGACAACAGTCGATGCAGCCATCTTTGGTTTGAAACTAAGAAGCAGATGGATGTGGTCAGGCATAACCTCCATCTCCTCAATGGTGATCTCACTGATCTGTGCCTGCTCCAACAGCAGATCTTTCATCTCCTGGACCAGTTCCGGTGTTGTGAATACAGGCTTTCTGTACTTTGTGGTCCAGATCAGATGGTAATGGAACTGATAGACGTAATTTCGTTCATAAATTGCTCCAGGAATGCGCTCATACCTTTTCATATGTATACCTCGCTTTTGCTTTATTATAGCGCTCAGATTGGTTGGAATCAATCTTCATATGTGGTATACTATTAACAGAGAAAGGAGGTGTGCGACTATGCTGCCGGCAATGAAAGATATGCCTTATCATATCGGTGTCACTATGAAACTGTATCCCAGCACATGGCAAAAGCATCTGATTGCTGTGAACGATGGAGCGAAACGTGCCGTGCGAAATCTTCTGGTCGCATATGGCAATGAGCGATACCAGCTATCCAAAACAGTAGCATTTGTGCCGGCCTATCGCGACCGTATTGACTTTCTCGATTCTGTCCGGAAGTCTGTTGCCGGAATTAAGAATGCGCTGCCCTTTCTTTATGGAAAAGACGTAGACGAGCAGTGCATAGCCAACGCTGTAAAGAATTATCGCACAGCCTGGAAAAACCAGAAGGAACGTCATACGGGCGTTCCAACCTTTATCAAGAAAAGCGCGGATCAGTCCTATCAGACAAACGCTCATTATTATCCGAACGGCAGTACAAACGTCCGTTTTACAGATCGGTGCCATGTTATGCTGCCGAAACTCGGAAGAGTTAGGTGTGCCGGTTCTCCCAAATATGTCGAGATGATGATGGCCAGATGTGATGTACGTATCGGGGCGGTAACCATCCGCAAGGATGCCGTAAGGGAATACTGGGTTTCGTTTTCCCTTGGCTCAGAAATGCCTTTTCGCACACCACTTCCACGCACCGGTTCTATGATCGGAATCGACTTGAATCTGATTGACCTTGTCAATACATCGGATGGCATGGCGGTGCCGAATGAACGATTCCTTGTCACATCGGCTGAAAAGCTTGCAAAACAGCAGCGTAAGCTGAGCCGTAAGTACGAAGCGTCAAAGAATAGCTCTCGCAGCAGATGGCAGATCCACGCTTATCAGCAGCAGCGCATCAAAGTCGCTTACACCCATCGCAAGATTTCAAGACAGCGGGAAGACTACCTTCATCGGATTTCGAAGCATCTCATCGAGAACCAAGATGTGATCGCTGCGGAGGATCTGAAGGTCAGAAATCTCATTAAAGATCATCATCTTGTACGAGCGATTACTGACGCCGGATGGCGCACTCTCCTGACAATGCTGCAGTACAAGTCTGCCTTCTACGGGAAGCGTGTCGTACTGGTTCCGCCGCAAAATACCACACAGACCTGCAGCTGCTGCGGTTATATTCTGAAAGGTGAAGAACGTCTTACACTCATTGATCGTGACTGGACGTGTCCGAATTGTCGTACGTATCACCTTCGTGATGTAAATGCGGCAAATGTCATCTTGAAGAAAGGCCTTGCGATCCTCGCCACCGGCGGGTAATTTGCAGGGATTTCTAATAATAATCCGTTGAAATACACACCCTGGTATGGCAACTCACCAGGATAACCGTCACCTAAATTGGTGCGCCTCTACCTTCCTGTCTACGGACAGACAGGCAAACGCGCTGTATCGTGATAAGCTGGCGTCGGTCTCGTATCTATCGAGGACTTCCGCCAAGCTCCTGACTTCAGTCAGGAGATAGTTGACTCGCTATACTCTTCCCCTATTTTACGATATTTTGCTCATTTTGAGCATATATTTGACACAGTAGGAGGATATTCTGTTAGAATACAGGTACATTCTTTTTCATACCCTTCGAGAAAATGCTGTTATCTCGGAGAGCCTTCCTATGTGTCAAGCGCTCGCAGTAATGTGGGCGCTTATATTTTTCTGTGATACGATGGATTATGGTAAAAAGAAGCCCCCTTGCTATTTAGCAAGGGGGCTGTGTTATATTAATCAATAATAATTTTTTCAACTCCGATTTCTCTTGCCATCCAGGCAAGTCCGGTGTCATTGAAGCTGTACCAGTAGTTATGCGAAGGATCCTCTTCAGATGGATGAGCATTCATAAACCCTTCCGATACCAGGTCATCCAGGCATGAGGAGTGCCCGCCAAAATAGTTTCTGTTCGCTTTCTGGTAGCCTTTTCCTCGCCGATGGTAAGAGGGAATCTTTACGCCTGGTCTGTCCAATCCAAGGACGTGTAGCGCAACCTGTCTGGCTGTGCAGTAATGTACTTCTCTTCCATTCGTTGTTACCTTTACATACATTTCTGATGGAAGGTGAAGTCCTTCTTCGTCACGAATAAATCCGCTCATATTGTTCCTCCTGCATAGATCACACCATGCTCGCCGTGGTATTCCCAGATCTCGATATATTCCTTGCTATCATTATCAAGAAGAATCGGATAAAGTGTACTGGCACTTGCCGGTGATCCGGTGTCTTCAGCGATCCAGGTTTCTTTCAGAACCAGGGAATCCTTCGACCGACTGGTGATGGTTGCTGTAACGTGTCCGCCATAAAGCATTGTGAAAGATAGTGTTTCACCTACATTGAATCTTGTCTGTTTACTCATCACGCAGCCTCCTCACTTGATATGATCGATTACGATCTGTACATTTCTCTGTCCCATATATTCATTAATCTGCGGTTCATATGTAATAGCAGCAATTGGATTCGAAGAAATGCGTTCTAAGAGGCTTTCAGCATCATGGAAACAGATCGCGGACAATGGCTCACAGTTTTCGACAGGAACCTGTCTTGTCTTCATTGAAGCTGCACTCATCTTCAGTACATTTTTTTTCACGCCGATGAGTTTTGCCCAGGAAAGCTTAACAAACTGCTGTGCAAGAATCGGTTTTGGATTGTCCTGACCGAATGGTGCAAGGAGCTCCAATCCGGCCACCAGGTCCTCTGTGACGGCTTCAAGCGGGATGATGGCATCAATCCCTACTGTTGCGCTGAGATCATCTTCTGTGAGCTCACAGTGCGTATTTAAGGCATTTCTGAACGCCTCGATATTTTCTTTTGGAAGAGATACACCGGCTGCAGAATGGTGACCACCAAAAGTCGGTTTTCCGTCCTTAATAGCAAACAGATCGTGTACTTCGGAAAGCGCGTCAATCATGGAATAAGCATCAATAGAACGACCAGATCCCTTGACGACGGAATCACCATCGGTCAGTACAAACGTAGGACGATTGTACAGCTCTTTGATTCTTCCGGCTATAATACCGATTACGCTCTCTTCCACTTCCGGAACGTATACCACAAGGACACGATCCTCCTCTCGATGATTCGTTTCGATATCCTGCAAAGCGGCTTGCAGACCATCTTCAGTCATTGCTTTTCTTTTTTTATTCAGCTCTGCAAGTGCAGCTGCCTGCATTTCAATTTCCGTGAAGTTTGTCTCTGTCAGGAATCTAAGTCCGTCCATTGCACTACCCAGTCTACCGCACGCGTTTAAGCAGGGACCAAGAACAAAACCGATGTGATACTCAGTTACTTCTGAGATGAGAATATGACACGTCTGAGCCAACACCCTCAGATTGACTGATTCAGTTTCGTGGAGCATCTTGAGTCCTTCTCTGACAATGATGCGGTTTTCATCGACGAGTGGAACTACGTCACAGATCGTGGCGATAGCAGCAAACTGTAACAGCTGCATATCCTGATCAGATCCCATGGCTCGAATTAACTTCCAGGCAACTGATGCACCACAAATATCACGGCAAGGGTAAGCATCATCTCTCTTCGGATCGATAACAGCATCTGCCTCCGGAATGGAAATGACTTCATGGTGATCAGTGACAATGACAGTCATACCGAACTCTTTTGCCATCGAGATGGCTCCAGAAGCTGAAATGCCGTTATCGCATGTCACGATCGTATCGATTCCATCATCAAATGCTTCCTGAATGAGTCTGGTGTTAAGGCCATAACCGTCCATTTTTCGATCCGGAATCCGTACATCCGCATGGATGCCAAATTCCTCAAATCCCTTAAGGAGTATGTAGGACGACATCATACCATCAACATCATAATCCCCAATGATACGTACTGCTTTGGACGCTGCTTTCTTTTCCTCAAGAATCTGAATGGCTTTGTCCAGATCGGTTAACAGAAACGGATCATGCAGCATCGTAAGATCTGCATATAAATAATTCTTAGCAGCTTCAATGGAATTAATTCCGCGATTGCTCATGATTTTCGCTGCTAATGGATGAACATGCAGTTCCTCGCTGATTTGTTTTGCCAGATCCTCATTTGATTTTTTTAATATCCATTTTTCCATATAAGTTCCTCCATATTGACCGGATTGAACCGGTAAGTGTATTGATGGGCAATCGCCCGGTGTATTGATGAGAACTGTTCCTCCTTAGCTTTAGCTCCCATGTGACATTTTTCAGTCATAGAGAATATGGTCGAAAATGTTCGGGAACGCAAAAAAGCACCCGCCAAATGGCAGATGCTTTTTGTTAAATGGTTTGTATTCTGCAGAAACGAGGAGTTAGTCCATTACTTCGACAAATTCTCCGTCCCGTAATGTGTAGAATACGTCTTCCTTGATGCGTACACCGTCGACGTATTCTGTTTTAACGCAAATTGGCATTTTTTCTCCATCGATGTTCTTCCATTTTGAGAATGTAATCCAGCTTCCCTTTTTTGCGCTGACAGCAGAATTATTCCCCACACAGCTAATTACGGACTGGTTACCTACTGAACGAATTCTTGCATCATCTCCAATACTATTAACCCATGCGTAGTTTCCAGAACAGGTGATCTTTGCATGATATCCGGAGCTGTTGACTTTGGCGTTCTTTCCGGTGCTGTTGATCATTACATTTCGTCCGGAACTATTGACAGTTGTGTTATTCCCAGAACTGCCAATTCTTACATAGTGGCCGGCATTAATAATCAATGCACCATTCCCTGTACTGCCAATCACTGAGTTCATTCCGGCGCTAGTGATATTAACGGATCCACCTGAACTAATGATTCTTGCAAAATCCCCATAACTAATGATTTCGGTACCGTTTCCAGAGCTACCGATCCTGGCACTTTCTGCGATGCTTCTGATCAGGTTATCGTCATCGGAACTGCCGATTCGATTAGAATCCTCATTCAGTGGATTTTTTTCGAGATTACGGAGTTCACCGGATTCTTTCAGTAGAGAATTGATACTGGCTTCCATGAACTCTTCAAATGACAACTTTCTTCCAATCTTCATTTTTCTTGTATGGATTATATCCATATCGATTGACACAATATCGTTGTCATCTGTTTCGGCTTCAACAATTTCTGTGAAGTCACCATTGTCTCCTAAAAGAAAATGATAGTTTAATACATCCAGAGGATCTTTAAAAAAATCCATCTCGCATATATCCAATCCTTCAGTCTCTTTATCCAAGACAATGTTTTCTTCGTATTTTTTTCCTTTGCAGATTGTTCCATTTTTCAATGCCTTAAAGCCCTTCATGTATTTCCTCCTTTGGACCGAATGTTCGGTCAGTGCTTGTTAAGAGGCTTTCGCCTCGGTGTTCAGTTCTCTTTCTCCCATGCCTGTATGGTTTCGGAGAGTTTCTCGGAAAGCATATCGTATGCTGCATCCTCAATGATGTAATCTTCTGAATTGCAGATGGTTTTTCTTTGCTCATCGATAAAATCCTGAATCACATCGATCAGCAGTCCAATCAATTCAGGTGACGGGGTCGTAAATATAGTATTCATGTCTTCCTCCTTTTGACCAATATCCTGGTCGGTGCATGTAGTAGGCTTCTGCCCTGGTGTGTGTGGGTGTATTCCTCCTTTCCTTTAACTCCCACTTGACATTGTTTTGTTAATAAGAACATGGTCGAAAATGTTCCGGAACACAAAAAAACCGCCGTCCATATGGACGACGGCATAAATAATATTGTTCTTAGATATTCCAGTTTGGATTTTCTTCGTTATCGAGATCATTCATCAGCTGATCAAAATCTTTTTTGAGCGCGAAGTACATGTTGCGCCTGGTTCCGGTAAGCTGGCAAGTTGCCTCGTTCTCTGGATCCCATTTATCGCGGCTTCCTTTTGCTTTTAGCGTCCGCTCCATTGCAAGAGCAATGAGCGTTACTTCAGGCTGTAAGAAATCGAGAAAATAGGCGAGATCCTCATCGCTCAGCTCACGAATATGATCAAAGTACGTCATGATTCATTCTCCTTATTATTTGAGCAGATCGTGAAAATTTGGGAGCTCTGTAAATCCGACCGGCTGCACGTAATATCCATAGAGCACTCCGTTTTTCTGGATCACAACAATGTCACTTACAGAAAGGCTATGACCTATATATGTCTCCGGGATAGCTGTGTTGAAACGGCAGTATACATTTTCCAGAAACTCATGCACGTCGTCATACTCGTTCAATGGTTCCGAATAGACGAGATGGTATTCATCTAGATCAAGAGAGAGTCCCAATTCTTGAATCAGCTCTAATGATGAAAATCGCTTCCTTGCAAGTGCAGGATCATCATGAAGCTGCAGGATTGCCAGAGAATCCGTGTTAAAGATAAAATGCTTGATCATCCCAGATCCTCCTTGAAAATTGCATCCACCTGCTTAAGCAGCTCATCAGTTAAGCTAATTGATGTTCCATCAGTAAACTCAAATGTGGCCGAATGAAGACGAATTGGATGCAGGATTTCATCACCCTGTTCTCCTGTATAGATGTACCATTCCTTGATGCTTTCGATACCGCCATTTTTCAGGATTGATACCAGATCAACCGCATCCTGCTCGGTCTCTGTATCGAGCTCGGACTGGTAGCAGTGAGCGATTTTGCGGTTCTCATGATCAATCAAGACTTCACTTCTGAAGAAATCAAACCAGATTGCATTTCCATTTCTTGTCTTGATTTCGTATCCGCCCGGCGAAATATAATGTTTTTCGCGATCTATCTGTTCCCTAAATTCGACATCTGCATAAAGTCTCATTTCCGTTCCCCTTCCTTAAGTGCCTGTGCATCCGGTCCGTTAATACGAACTGTGTGGTTTAATCTGCTTGCCATAAAGACATAATCAACAAATAGTCCGTAACCATTTCGTCCGATTTCAACTCTTGAGCAGACTAAAGAGATTGTTTCGCCTTCTTTAATCTTCTCATTAGCAGGCTGCTCGCAAGCAAGAACACTACCGGACTTAAGACGAAATCTGCACCAGCCTTGATCCGACTCGGTACACGTAATTTCCCTGATATCGCCAGGAAGGATTGCCTTGAAACTTAAGTACGCCTTGATTTGACGGTGCTCTTCTGATTCGTATTTTGTCATTTTTCGTCTCCTGCAATTTAATGGGTATTTGTATTATCCTTTAACAAATCACTTAAATAGTCCTGACTTAATGCTTCCTGCTCCCCGTTAAACAGGTCACTTACATTCTGAAGAAAGCTGAAAAAGTCACCATCTGAACCTACAATGATGTGATCAATCAGATGGATTCCAAGAATCTGTCCGGCGGCGATCACACGTTTTGTAATTCGCATGTCTTCGTTGCTTGGAGTGACATCGCCGCTTGGATGATTGTGAAAAAGCATGATGCGTGAAGCTCCACTTAAAATGGCGCTTTTAAAAACACTGCGAATTGGAACAATAGATCCTGAAAGATCTCCAATAGATACAGTGCTGATGTTTAAAGGACGATTTTTTACATCGACATTTGCAACAAGACAATGTTCACAATCAAGTGTCTTTAATTGTTCCCGCATGAGTTTTACGATATCAGCGGGACTATTAATCTGTGTTGTGCTATAGATTGTGCGATCTTCCATTAACATGAGACGCGTACTGACATGTGGTACTTGATAAAGTTCATTGTTCATAAGTTTCTCCTTAATAACCGAGATAATCTCGGTTGGTGTATGTAGGGCTTTCGCCCGGTGTATAGATGGAAGTGTTTCCTCCTTTCGTTCTTCTCCCACGTGACAATGTTTGGCTATAGAGAACATGGTCGAAAATGTTTTGGAACGCAAAAAAGCACCTGCCAAATGGCAGATGCTTTTTTTAAAATAGGTGTATTAAGTATTTTTACCAGCAAAGACAAAGCTGACCGTCTTTTTCCTCCTGGAAGAAAAATGGCTTACCTGCCGCCGGTTCGGAAAATGACATTTCCGGGAGAGAAAGGAGCTGAACATCATCTGGTGCATCATGAACGAGATCAAGTTTTTTAAGATCTTCGAAAAATGCATCAAAAGCAGCATTAATTCGTTTCCGCTCTTCTCCGTGTGGTGCAGCTAAATTTGCATGGCCGCAGAGATAATCATTTCTGATACCTGCCTCATGGCACTTGTCATAGATCCAGGCAGCTCCGGCACGAGCCAAAAGCTCTACGTCAGAAGCCCAATAGCCGTTGTCAGTTTTCGAATATTCCGTATCCAGTTTTTCCGCATCTTTTAAGAAGTTGGATGCAGTACGAGCTGTGCCGGGGTGAGCGATTTCTCGAAGTTTTTCAGCTGATACAAGGCGCTGCATATTGTAATACCGTACATCATATTCCAATAATAGAGCTTCTTTTCTTCCACAGCCGTGTTCATCTTTCCAGTGAACGTAATCTCGGTAAGCATCGGACATGGCGTCATCCTTCTCAAGTGTATAGTCGATCGAAGCACGGTGCTCATCGATGCATCGTTCTATGATCGTTTCTAATTCGGCCTTTTGTACGTCGTCTAAAGTATCTGTGTTCTTTCGAAGAGTACGTCGGACTGAATTCAGTTGATGTTCCATATCTTTTTCCAGATTTTTTTCTTGTTCTTCTGCCGACAGTGGACGCGTTTTGATTTCTATCATCAGCTGATTAAACGATGCCGGTCTCTTATCCGCTGGAGAGTTTGTAAAACTTCCAGTTAATCCCAACGCTTCACCAGACAGAAAATCGACCGCGTGAATCCATTCGTGGCTCAGCGATCCGGCCCCGCGCATTTTTGTGATGCTGATTATTTTGGCAACCGGTTCATAGTGAGCAAGTGCATTTCCGCGGCCTCTGGCGCCAAATGCGATTGCCAGTCTTCCATTTAAAGAGACATCCTCTGGGGTGATCTTCAATACACAAGCTAAATCCTGCAGTGCATCGTAGGCAAAATTCAAAGAGGCCTGTCTATCTCTATCTGTTAGCCAGTTTCCATACTGACCACCTCGAAACTTAAATTCACGAATATAATCTTCTCCGGTTACGTCCCCAAAACGATATTTTTTGCCGCCAATACGCTCGATGTTTTCGAGCATGGGCGGAACAAGTTTATTTTTCTTTTTCTTCCCTGCCTTTTTCTTTGATTCTTTTTCTTCCATTGCATGCGCTTTCAAGATGATATGTTCCGCCTCTTCTTTTGTAGCATAGTTAATACCGGCAATTCGGCGATTTGGCGTGACGATCATATAAGTGCCTGCTTCATAAACGGATTGATCCGAGAACTCTGGCTGCGGGTAAATAAAGTATGTTGCACAGGAACGAGAACATCCGCTCTCTGTATACTCAATTACTGTTCGCTTTTTAAAATCCTCGGTGAACTTACACTGATCAATCGGAAGCACTGAGTAGGCTGCAAGCAGTTTCTCTTCCTCTGTGTAGAGGAATTGCTTTGATTTTACACTGTGCTTGATAAACGTTTCCGAAAGACGAAGGACACGCGCTGTTTTGGATGGCAGACCACGATGAGTTGCTAAGAATGAAAAAGCCTTTTCAAGATCTTTTTCTTCCTGAATGGTTAATGAAAAATCACGGATAAGTGTTACAGTCTCAATGTAATCTTCCATCCTTCTGCGATTTTCTTCGTCTGGAGCATAATCGCTTAAGATCGGTCCTGTAGATAAAGAATCGCGTAAGAGTTTTCTGAAATATAGAACCTCTTTTGAAAACCCCTCCGCATGGAGTTTTGGGTAATTAGGACTTTTCCATAACAGATTCTTTACTGCATACTGTTTCAATGAGGCAGCTGACATGTCATAAAGTTCTTCTTTACGGAATGAGTATCCGTATAGGTCTTTTCTAGCGCCTTCGATTTTTTCACCAAAATCATTGATTTTCTTCATAGTTCCTCCTGATGTCCTATGGACTGTGTATTTAATTAAGTTTGCAATGTGGGGTGATTCCTCCTTTTTTTAAACTCCCACGGTGACATTGTTTGGATACTATGAACATGGTTGAAAATGTTGCAGAACGCAAAAAAGTCGTCATTCGTAATAGAATGACGACTTGTGGGATGTAGGTGTATGAAATAAATTATTCTCTAATGTCTAAACGACGGTGTATAGTGCTCAGCGAAGAGCGATTCCTCTATTGTAGTACTCCATAAAAACAATATGGCTACAACTATAATATAACTGAAAATAAGCCAAAATGCAAAAGAAAATGCCGCTTACTTACTGTAAACGGCACTTTTTGTTAGATGTTCAATTCGAAATCAAAAGACTTCTTGGATTTGGATAATTCTCCATTCTCTACAGATATAAGTGTAGCTCTCACATCTCCTAGAAGTTCATCAAATGAGGGACCAAGAGTAGCGTGAGACTTCGTATATTCTTCAATCTCAGTGATTTTTTCATCTTTAACAAGTATTATTTCTATTGTTCCTTGGAAATCCGGTAACGTACTCGCGATCCTTTCTATTCCCGCATAAAAATCAGCTGACGATCCATACTCGTCGCTATAGAAAATGATTACATCAAAGTCTGATTGGTTACCAGCGGCGTAGAATTCATCGATTGTTATATCTGGATCTGTAGCTGTTGAGATATCGGATGGAGGTTGAACATAAACGATATGGTGGTGATCCTCGTCAGCGAGTATTTCCCTGATTCGGGAAGAAAGCGAATATGAAATTCGTTTTGCCACATAATCGTCTACCACATGCTTATCATTTTGATACACTCGTACGGAAAATGGTAGTTCCGGCATATCTAAAGCGTATGCTTCCAATGCGAAATAGGATCCATACTCCCCGCCGGTTTTAAATCCTTTTACCTTGAATTCTTTGTTGTATTTTTCCTGTAGGATTTGCTTTACATAAGCTTGATTCTCGGTAATATCCTTTTTCGAATTCCATAGCAATCCAACAATAAGGATTGTTATGATTCCGGTTGTGCCAAGAGACAAGATTCGTTGTAATCTGGATATCATTTTTTTCACCTCATGATCATTATGAGAAATGTGGGATCCATTTCCCTCTACTCTTAATATGGCAAAAAATCTTTTTACAAACGTAGAAAATGCCGCTTACTTACTGTAAACGGCACTTTTTGTATTGATTTTTTACTCAGGCCAGTTTTGACCGCTTGCGTAGTCTAATACCACGCCTGGTTGCACATTATGAGCAAACCGGCATATAGACCAGCTACCACTTTCATTCTGCGCCTCCATCAGGACGCCTCTTGCAAGTAGATCGTCTCCATTGAAAATGGGTGTAACACGATATATAACCGTATCTCCACTTCGGATTTGATCTAGTACTTCCATTTCGACCGGAAGCATGGCCTCGACGTTGAAATATCTGGTTCCTGTAATTAAGAGACGCTCATCCGAATCCACACCACAGATTGCACGCATGATCAAGTGCGCTCTGTTGTATAAATATGGCGGTTCAGAATCAACGATTCCTTCGTATTTATTCTGATGCCATCCGGTGGGTTTGATTTGTCCTGTACTTCCCCGTTCATCTGTTGGTAGTGTTGAAGGAGAGGCCTTAATCATGGCTGCACCACATCGACCAAGCTTGTCCAGAGGAGATAACTGCAGCTCCCCTATTGCAATGCTGTCCCATTCAGTTGTGAAATACGGAGTGTCCTGGTTTACAGCTATGTAAGGCGAACCTGCATATTTCTCGTCAGCATCAGGAAGCACATCAACAATGGTATTGTCCGTGCCCTGGTTGTTACCTTTAGATACGCCTGGCGAAGAAGGCTGCTTGATTCCTGAAACAATGCGCGTGACTTCCTGTTCGACATCACGTGCAGCGTTTGTTGTGTAAATAGAAACATCGTGCAGTAAAGATGCTGTTTCTGCTGGCAGATAAGCTGAGATATGATCAACTGTACGATCATTACATAAAACTGTAATGACGAGCGCCATTAGTAAAATGACAGATCTCAAAAATCTGCGATGTTTTCTTTTCTTTTTTCTTCTACTCATGATTTAATCACCTCGATCCGATCGCCTGCGTCAAATATGACGCCTAACGTAGATCCATTTTCCCATTTCACGTGGATGATTCCGGCATCATCAACAAGGATGATGGTTCCGATGGTTCCGATTTCGGGAGCCTGCGCATCATCCATTTGAAGAAGACGAACTCTCATATCCGGCTTATATCGTTCCTTTATTCGTTTTACCTTTTCGATGTCCATGAACATGCTCTGTTCCTCCCATTACCATGCACTAATCTTACAAGCCACACGCCCTTTCTGCGTGATAAACTCTTCTTCACTTTTATGCAGACGTATAAAATCAATTAAAGAGTCAAGCTTTTCAAACGGGACAAGCTTTTCATCAAAAGGTAACGTGGAAAGATGCACATCTTTCTTTGTTAAAGATCGATATTCCCAACTTTTACACTTCACAAGTCTCTTGTCGAGATCAATCTCAGCGAAGTTTCCGTCATAGTTTTTGATAGTCTCTTCCAGATCTTGAATTCCTTCCTTTGAAACTGCAATCATACCGCAAGTATGGTTAATGGCTTCGGGAAGTGAAGAATCATGAAGAATTTCACGTTCCTTATCAAGGTATACCGGATAGAGCCCCCCGTCCAGATCATACAATGCCAGAGCAAGCTTCATACGTAAGTCATCTGTTTTGTACTCTTCTGGTCTTGTAAAAACGTCATGGTAAGCACTGTTGCTGCCACGAGTCCTATCTGTCACGACCTCATCATTAATGATTCGAATCAGTTTCTGGCACTCCTGATAAGCGGACAAAGTAAAACGGCTCCAGTGAAAATATACAGAGGCAATTTTCTTTTTATTACTTACAATTGAAACTGCTAATCGTTCTCCCATTTTTATTCCTCCTAAAGTTGTAGTCGTATTCGACCGGTGTATGGTTTCAAGTTCCTTAACGCTGGAATATATTCCTCCTTTCGTTTCACTCCAACGGTGACAGTTTCTTGCTATATTGAACATGGTTAAAAATGTTTAAAAACGCAAAAAATGCCATCCGTAATGGATGGCATTTAGATATTCATGTGTATTAGCGTTCTACCGGGTAGAAACCCTGATCCGGATCACGTTTGCTTCGACCTTCGCAATCCTCATAGTTTTCTTTATAGGAAGCAGAAACAAGCTTGAGAGGGAACGGGATATCCTCGACCATATCCTGTAAAAGGATTCCAATCGACCTGTTCCTCTCTGTGTCCTGATCGATCTCTTTCATGCCCGGAATCTGTTCTTCAGAATAAATGAGCAGATCTCTGACGAGAGTCCCTCGCTTAATGGTTGTCATTCCAGCTGTTCCGCGAATCCAAATGCTCCCATCTTTAGTCGTGATGAAATCACGATTCCAGAAAGCAAGCAGTTCAAACAGATCATAGCGCGGTGATCCGTCTTCTTTCTTTCCGATCCGACCGTACTGCTGGTAATGGTCATGAATGTATCCTCCGCCATATTCTTTCGGAATCAGGCATTTGTACGGCATATCCGTATATACATTCGCGATCTTTGTAAGGTTATCAGCTTTTAACCAACTAAAGCAGCCCATATGTTTCCTCCTAATTTCTTCTGGTGTATTTTCACTGTGTGTTTTTGTTATATTCCTGTACCATTGCTGTGAGATCTTCCGCTCTCCATGTAATTCTCCTGGTGCAGTCATCGGTAAAGACATCCTCGTAAAGATATCCATATACCGAGTAATCCTGGTCCACCTCGTGCACCTCTGCGGTCATCAGATCAATCTCTGTATCCATTCCCTTTGGAACAAACATGATAGATACCGCAGGGTAATAGCCGCTTTCCGGAAGCGTATAAGCTCGCAGTTCTCCTGCAATCGTGTCAACACAAATAGGGTCTGTAGACTTTCCTACTTTGTATCCTCGATTACGCAGTTCCTGGATTAGTAAGGTGTCCGGAAGCTTCTCAATCTGAATCGGAGCTTCTGGATCCTTTTCCATGTCCTCTGCCAGAACAACAATCGTAAAATTCCGCTCCGACATATCAAGGAAAATACTCATGATACGGCATTCCATTACGTCCGAAAGCTCCTCATGTGCGTCCCCGAAAAACTCTCCGATAAATTGCGCCTTGCTTGTTACCACCTTGTAAGAGCAGTTAATATCGAAATACGGGTTAGATACAAACTCCCTTAACCGGATACCTTTCAGAACGGATTTATTTGGAGCAGATGCAACTGATTTGCTGAGCCGTTCATATTCTTCCTGTAAAGAACTGAATTCTACCGCATTCGTATTGACTTCAACTAAAAGATGTCCTTTGTCCGTTGTAGTTATATACGAGATACAGCCGTCTAAAACGTCCTCCGGCAGATTGGATCCTTTGTCGCTAATGGTGCAGATATATGTTTCAGCATCATCATGGATTCCGGAATAGATTTCGCACTCAAAGTTATATTCCGTACTGCAAATCGATAAAAGATTATGCAGCGTCAGGATCTTTCTTTCTTTGGCCATCAGTGTACGTACAAGCATTTCCTGTGCCGTACGGTTCTGAAAAAGTTCAGGAGCGGCTCCAGAAAGAATGTTCTCAGAAAACCAACCTTCTTTGGCTCCATAAACTGCAGGATCGACATTCTCACGATACACGAGAATACTATTTCTGTCGTTCGGATCTCGGTCAATAAGTCCCTTCTTAGCTGCCATATTGAGCAGATCAACACAGTCGATGAAACTTAATCCATCTTTTTTTACTTCCATTTTTCCTCCTTTTAGATCGCATTGGCGATCGGTGCATTAAATTGAACTATGTTCGGTGTATATGGGATCTATTTCCTCCTTTTCTTTTGCTCCCATGTGACATTTTTCAGTTATAGAGAACATGGCCGAAAATGTTTAAAAACACAAAAACCGCCGCCCATAAGGACGACGGCTTTGATAATTAGTTTGGACTTTTCTTCTTTACATTTCTTTGCAATATTCCTCGAATTCTCTATCCGTTAAGATCGTTCTCATGTATTCTTTGTCCTGATATTCGCAATTCAAAAATTCGTCAAAGCATGCATACAATTCGCCTCCCATGCCTCTATCCATTTCCCAAATTTTGTATTCCTTTCTCGCTTCCGTTTCGATATTAACTCGCTCAGAATTTGCTGTAAATAGAAGCATTTCTGTACAAAGATCTTCCAGAGTGTACCCACGAGAAATTAACCAATCTGACTTGTATCGCTCATAAGCGATTTCTTCTATCGTTCTCATTTCAGACACCTTCCTTACCTTAATTTCCTGCGGAAATAATCTTCCAAACGTAGACCGTTTCCCCATTTGCATAGAGAGTCGCGTCCTGTTCTGAGATATATGACATCTCCTTGCAACTTTCCTCCAGCTCATCCGACATGAAAGCATTGTACTGTTTCTGCATTTCCATCTGAGCTTCTGTACAAGAAGAAAACTTCCACGTATCGATGTCATATCCGTCCGTTCTGATCAGGACATGCGGTGCAATAGTGTCCATCTCTCTGGAAATGATTAAATCCACCTTCGAATTTTCCAGAAGAATGTTTTCAATTTCTTCTTCGAAATGTTGATCAGAAACGAAGTTGCCCTGTCTGTTTGTTTGCCAAACAGCCTTCTCCGGTGTCGTAATACAAAGCCATTCCTCGATCTGTTCTGTACTCTCTGCTTCTACAAGTACGGTGACAGTGTGTGTGAGACTAACTTTCGCTTTTACCATGTTTCCTCCTTTTTTGAACCATTTTGGTCGGTGATAGTAGTGGGCCTCTGCCCGGTGAATGTGGGATTTTATTCCTCCTTTGCTTTTTCTCCCAAATGACATTATGTTGCTATATGAAATATGGTCGAAAATGTTTATGAACATAAAAAAGCTGTCCGCCATGATGGTGGACAGCTTTGTTTTGCTGGTGAAGTATGTTTTTTAGTGTAAAAAAATGACCGTGGGTGCGATGTAGTATTTTACATCGGTATCTGCCTCACGAATGAAATAGTCGAGTGTTTTCGGCCATCCATCTTCGTAGACACAGTCGGCATAACTATCATCAATCAGCATCTTCAGCGTATAGGGATCACCGACGGAGAAATATTCCAAGTCCATCTCATCGACAAGCGCTTTCACCTTTTCGAATCTGGCCCTAAAATACATCTTTTTCACTTCGTCCGTCATGCGGAGGTGATGGATATTCGTGACACCGTCCGATAACTTTTCGATACCTATCTCTGCTCCGGCATTTTTGAGTTCATCAATCAGGTAACGGACTGATGCTCGACTGTCTTCCTCTGTTTGCGTTTTTACAAAATCGATAGCAAGGGAATCGATACTCGAATAGAGATCCGATTCCTCGAAATACAGTACATCTTCTTTGCTCTTGCTGATTGCGTAGCATACTCCTCTTCCCATTTTGGTTCCTCCTGTTAGATCTTGTTTGGTGTAGTGTTGGAATAGCAAGAAAACTCAGCGATCAGGGTCAAGGACAAACATTTCACGCTTTCCAAAACGCTTAAAGACGGCCTCAACTTCTTCATCGGTGAGATCCCTCATTTCCCCTTCTGAATCATGCGCGACCACGCACATGTTGCCCTGCAGGATGTCGTACACCCGTCCGTCCTGATCCGTTAGAACTCGATTTGGCGGGAGGTGCAGGAGCTTTCCCTCCTCGTTTACGAAGAGGCACAGAGCGCGGTGTGGCGCCTGAAACGGATATATCGCCTCCAGATATCCCTCTACGATATCGTTCAAGCTATCTTTTTTGTCGTCGAAATATTGCACCTCTGGAACTTCCATTGGGCGAATTACAACGATTCTTTTTTTCATTACTTTTTCCTCCTCTTAATGGCCTTTGTAACAGGCCTGTGATAGATGGGCAAACACCCGGTGTATTGGATTTGTTTTTTCTTTTCGTTCTCCTCCAAAGTGACATTATCGTTACATAAAGAACATGGTTAAAAATGTTTAAAAACGCAAAAAAGCCGTCCCATATGGGACGGCTTGTATGATCGGTGAATAGACGTTACTTAGCACCACAGGTGATAAAATGCTTTTTCATCATCCGCAATACTTTCAGGACTAATGTCTGCTGCAGCAAGCATCGCATCGTTCATGCAGTAAAAACCACAATTTTCAAATTCATTTCCGTAGAGCTCTTCGAGTTTTTCATCAAGCTCATTGTTTTTTCGCCAGTATCCCAGATTACGGTACTGGCAAAAATAGACACTGCAGGGTATCTTCTCAATGCAGCGTTCATCGCCTGCCTCAATCCGGATATGTTTTTCCTCGTTTTCAGTTGGGTTAGTGTACCAGACTTCGAAGTTTCCGGCATTGTCATGTTCTGTACCACTCACATACCAATTTTCCGGGATGCTGTACAAATCCCGCATTCTCTTTTCGCTGTAAAAGCGTTCTTCTACTTCAGTGTGGTCCATCATATCATCAAGATCACGATACATTGAATCGTTTTCGAAGGCATCCTTTGACACCAACATATAGAAAATATCCTTCGGAAATTCATCCAGTGTATGTAACTTGGAGATTTCATTTGCTCTGTCTTCACTGAGTTTCTTAAAAGCGTATGCATACATATCAAGTCCCATATTTTTTTGTTCCTCCTTTTTATAGTCTGTAATCGACCGGTGCAATAGATGGGCATGCGCCCTGGTGTATTTGAGAGTCATTTCCTCCTTTCATTCAACTCCCATGTGACATTTTTGTTTCATATAGAATATGGTCGAAAATGTTTAGAAACGCAAAAAACCGTCGCCCTTGAGGGACGACGGTTAAAATATTAATGTGTGATTTATGCAGTGAGTACTGCAGGCATCTTTTCTTTGTTCTTCTTCTTGATCGATTCCGATTTCGCCTTCGAGACAATCTCACTTGGCAGTGCCGGTTCGTCGATCGCTTCTAAGGCCTCTAAGTAGAATCGGTTTGCATGTCCGGAAGCGACCGTTCCGGTAAGATACTTGCTTGTTACGACAAGCTCGTCTCTTGCACGGGTTGCTGATACAAACAGCAGTCGTCTTGCTTCCTCCTGTTCATTTCCTGATGCCGTCTGTGTGTCGTAGCTGGAAATGGAGAGGAAAATAACAGGCCACTCTAAACCCTTGGAACTATGTGCCGTTGTTAATACGACACCCGGGTATTTTCCCTCACGCTTCACTGCAGCCTTTGTTCCGTACAATTCAAAGTCTTTGTTGTACTCAAACATTTTCTTTAGTGTAAGCGAAAGCAGCTTATCACAATAAGATTTGTAAACGGTATCTTTTCCTTCCGGATATTCTTCCGTTCTACGATCGATCTGCTCAAGAAGCTCTTTAATAAGTTCTTTTGCTTCTTTTTCATCCTCCATGCGTACGTTTCGGAACTCCGCCGCCTTCTTCAGGACTACTTCGACTGCCTCATCAATGGTCTCCGGATCTGCATCCAACAAACCACCGTCGTGCATGGCATTTGCCACGATCAGTGCATCGTTTCGATCATCTGCATCCTGCAAAACGTTCAGCAATGCAATTGCCGCCGATACACGACTGTTTTCTCGCAGAAGTTCCGGGAACTGAATCACAGACGGAATACCCGCCGTAGCAAGAACATCTGCCAACTTCAAAAGCTCCGCTTTTTTACGTGCGATGATGGCAATGTCCTCCGGTTTTCGCCCCCCTTCGATCTTCTTCCTGATTTCATCAGCGATATAGAGATACTCTTCATCAGCGTCCAGGAATCCATGTACTGTAACGGCTTTACCACTCGGTCTCACCGCTAACAGCTTCTTGCCAAGACGCTTTACGTTTTTGGCAATCACGCGATTTGAGAATTCCAGAATTTCCGGTGTAGACCGCTGATTCTGCTCCAGCGTAATCCGGTCGATTTTCGTGCCCATCACCTTGTCAAAATTGACAAGGTTCATCGGATTTGCTTCTCTGAAGCTGTAAATACTCTGATCCTCATCACCAACATACATCAGCGACTCAAAGGACGGAGCGTCTACAAACTTCCGGAGCAGTTGGATCTGTTTGTCGGAACAGTCCTGTGCTTCGTCTACAATAATGTGACGAAAACCGAATCGCTCCATGTAGTTGGGATCCTTACCGAGCAGCTCAAAAATTAATGCTTCCTGATCTGCATACTCCAGTAATCCGGATGCTCGCATCTGATCGTCGTAATCACGATACAGCTCATAGAGTTTCTCTACCGACTCGACATTACAGAACTTGGAATCACTTCCGAGCTCCCTGTAGATCCGCTCACAATCCTCTCTGGTATACTCCGGATGTTTTTTGATGACAGAAAAGATTGTAGCTGCCATCTCAATCACACCCTTTCTACCGAATTGAGAAATACCGTCATAATTGCGATAGTCCAGTCCCGGAATGACTTCTTCGCGAAGCAGATCCGAAATGATACGGCTCCGTTCAATATCATCAACCAGGTGCGGAGCATCCTTGAAATCAAAACGCTCGTACTCCTCTTTGATGATGTCGTCACCAAAACTGTTGAAAGTCTGGATTCGGATCTTGGACACATCTACTTCGTCCGCAATGCCATCATCTTCTGCGTACAACAGAATTCTCTCACGAAGCTCTGCTGCTGCAGCATTTGTAAAAGTGACTACGAACAGCTCTTCCGGCTTCACATCCTTATTCAGGAGCGCAACTACACGATAAGCGATGGTCAGTGTCTTTCCGGCTCCAGCGCCTGCATCAATTAAGCAGATGCCGTTGTCGTACTCGATGGCTGCATTCTGTTCTGGTGTAAACCGGATCATCATTGCCTTTCTCTTTTTCTTTTCTTCTTTCAGCATCAGAGGCGGCTTATTAAAGTGGCATAGTTCAAACAACTCGCAGAATTTGCAATCCGATTCTGTGCACTCCTCTTTCGAGAAACCCTCTTCGAATTTTTGGACTGTATCTGCAATGTTGATGTCCACCATTGTCTTATCGATTGTCCCATCCGGATGAACCTGGCAAGTATCTTCAAGAGTGATCACATTTCCGCCGCCACGTTTGAAAAATGCTTCATCAAAATGGCCTTTTTCTCCTTTTCGATCAGTTGTCTTCTTCAGGAAATAAATGGACGCCTTCACGGTTGCAATGGCTCCTTTCGGGACAAGTGATCTGGCATATTGGAGAAGTGCATACAGTTCCAGATTCGAACCGGCATTTTTTTGCCGATCAACTTTATCTTTTGGACCTCTGCATTTGAGATTCATGACCTCAATTGTTTTACGTCCTAAGACAGTCGTATAGAAAACAGCCATTGGCTGCACCCATACGCGAATCGGCTTTCCATCGCGATCTGTTCCGATCGTGACCGTTCTCCCCGGGGCTGCTGCTGCTTTTCGTCCTTCTGATAAGAGATATCGACTTGCCTCACGATAGGCATCTTCAACAAGTAGATGCTTTGTTTCTTTTGGCTTATCGAGTTCTTCATACGCATCCCTTAAGTACTCATGCAGTTCTTCAAGGGATACATCTTCAAAAAGACCCGCGCGAATAGCGCTTCGCTGCCACTGTGCCTTTTTCATGTACTCCTCTTCTTTAGATGAAAAATCATACACGAAACTTCTTTTTCTTTCACAGGTTTCCCGACCTGTGAGTTCATAAGTCTGATAGATCATATTTCCTCCTTTAGACCGTATTCGGTCGGTGATTGATAAGAAGCAGATGCTTCTGTGTATATGGGATCTTGTTTCCTCCTTTTCTTCTTCTCCCATTTGACAATATGTTGATACTAAGAATATGGTCGAAAATGTGTAGAAACGTAAAAAACCCGCCGCTCCATAAGGGACGACGGGTTATGTGTGTTGGTGTATTAGCTTCTTGCGAATTTGTCGAATGTACTGGTCAGTGCCTGATCAAGGTACTTTGTTTCCGTACAGATCGCATTTAAGCCTGTTCCGTAAATGGAATGGAATACTTTCGCTTCTCCTTCGTTGACATATTCTTCTTCAGTAATATAGATTCCGACAACCTGTACATGTCGCTTTCGTGCCAGTGCAACCTGTCGCTGTACATGCTTTACCGGATCGGAACTACCATCCGTAGGCATTCCATCACTGATGACGACCAGCAGTTTTTTTCGCTCTGGCCTCTTTAAGAGTTCCTGTGTAGCAACTCCTACACTGCATCCATCTGCGTTTCCGCTTTCTGCATGCCAGTGTTCATGGAAGCTCCACACGCAATTTTTCTGTAAGGATTCTTCCCAGCCTTTAATACGTCTGTGAATGCATTTTCCACTCTTGGACGTAAATCCAGTAATTTTTACCGGCATCAAACCTCGGAAGCCCTCTTCAATGACTGCAGCAGCTGATGATGCATAGCTGAACTTACCTCCACTCATAGAACCAGAGTTATCAATCAGAAGATAAGCACAACCGTCGAAGCTTTTGTCTTTGCCAACTCTTCGAAAGACGGTATTGACGCCCATCGCAAGCCCGCAAAGGTTATCAGGATCCAATTCTCCCGATGTAAGGTGTCTGACATTTGGTGTCTTCATACCCTGGAAGAACTTCTCCAGTTTTCTGTGCAGTGCCTTCCCACGAGCTTTTAATACCGGTGGAAGTTCAGCATCCACTTCATAGGTGCGCTTTGTTTCTTCAAATCGCATCGTTGAATCCATGCTGCCTTTTACTTCTTCATTTTTCAGAACTTCATCCTTATCCTTCTGAAGCCCCGTCTCCATTTTTTTCTTATGTGCTTCTGCCTGTGTGTTTCGCCGCAGGAATTCTGCTGCCTTTTCGACTGACATCTTCTTTGATTCTTCAATCGATTTTTGCACCTGCTCCTCAAGATCACTTGCATTGTCGCTTTTCTGGTTCTTTTTCACTTCCTGGTCTGATCCGGTTTTCGGATTTCCTGTCTGTGAATTTGACCCTGATGAAGAAGAAGTCTCACTGCCAATTGCTGCAGCATTCTGCTGTTTCCCCTTTTCCATCGGTGGAAGCGGCTTTCCTTTTTCACTCTTGCCTGAGTGATTTTTTTCCGTTTCCCTTCCGTCTTTATACATCGTTTCAGAAGTCTCACCGGATTCAGCCGGTCCTTTAGATTCCTCCTGCTCTTTCCATGGATTTTGTGCTCCTTTTGCAGTGTCACCGATGTCTTTTCCTGTCAGATCCTTTGCTTCCGTCGGATCTTCAGAACCATTCTTTTCATTAGACGGTTCCTTTAAATCCGTATCTTCTTTTCTTGGATTTTTCCGCTTAATCATTAGACCAGATCCGGACGATTCGCCTTTTTTCTTTCCTTTTGTCAATTTGTCATAAGTCTCATCATCGACCTCAAGCACAAGATTGGCTCCAGGAAAAGTTGTGTTGGCACTCGATTCGATCTGTTCCTCATCTCTTTCGGATAATCCGTTTTCCAGAGAGCTCTCCAAAATTGCCTGCAGCAAGGTCTCAGCGATTTCCATCAGCTGTGTCATGGCATCCATCTCTGATGCTGAACGTTTAACTGTTTCAAAAATCAAAAGACCTAACCGTCTGGAAATTTCGATGATTTCCACTTCCGCATCTCGAAACTTGGATGCCATAATGCCACGAGCAATAAAAGGCATTAACGAATCCAGTTCTTTTTGGATTGCCGTTCCTGCATATGGAATCAGGAATCCTTTCGGATACACCTGGCATGTTGCCAGGCTTAAAATTCCATTCAGCATCAGTCGAAGCTTTTCTCCAGGATTTTTCATCACTTCATCCGGCGTCATATAAGGGTTTTCCCATGAATTCCAGAAAATTCCTCTGAAATATCTTCTGTGCTGTTCAAACCCCGGATACTTTGCCGATCGGCCTCTTTCGATTCGACCATCTTCAATACTGTTGGCAATACCGGATACAATTTTTGTAATTGCTTGTTTGGGAACATAGTAGCCAGCCTTTTTCAAATCAATTGAAAGGTAATCGAAATAATCACGATCATTTCTGAATCGTCTTTTCTTTCCTTCTACCTTAAGAGCAATCTCTTCAATTACGGCCTGCGTCCCACGCTTAATACTTCGATCGTATATTTCTGACGGTGTTGATCTTCGATGCTCCTCTTCGTGCTCCTGTAAGAATTCCAGTGCACAGCGAAATTCAGCTTTATTTTTCGGATGGAACATATCAATGACGCCATCCGTTCCAAGATGAATTTCGTTTTCGAAAGGGTTGAAGAACTGTACGCCATCCGGATACACGTTAATATCCGGTGTCTTAAATCGACAGTTGGCTAAGCTGATTGCATTGATCAGCTTTAAATCCGGCTCCATTTCCTTTCCGACTGCATACCAGTCTGGATACTTGCAACTCTCTATCATGGTTCCTCCTAAAATCGTCTTGGTGTATTAAATTGTCACACAGCGCTCCAGCATTGTCATGAGCGGACGCTGTTCACTGTCCGGGCAGTTGTTAATAATCTGAAGCTCCAGCTGCCTTCTAAGGCTGCTGTAACCACCGCTTTCTGCAGCTGTTGAAATGGCGCGTGCAAATCCTCGGATGGAAAGTGCGGCATTTGAAAGCTGTCCTGCTTCAATACCGGCAACGCACTGACCGTAGAAAGTATCTGCCTGTTCAATCATCTCCTTAGAGATTTCAAGATCATCAAAGCCGTGCTTTCTCACTTCTGCTGAAACAGCATTTGCCAATACGTTTTTTACACTCTTCGGCTGCTGAATATTGAAACGGCAAAGACGCGAAAGCGTTGCCTCATTCTGTTCTTCACAGCCTGTATAGTCCGGATTCTGCGTTGCAATCAACACACAGTCAGGATTGATCAGCACATCGCCTCGTCCTTCAAGCGGAAGGTACTTGGTTCCATCCAGTGTCGGATTTAAGAAGCTTGCCAGAAGGTTTGCCTCACCAAAATTCCACTCATTCAGGACAAGTACACCGCCATCCAACAGCCATTCAATGACTGCAGAGTCTTCCATCACAATATTCGTTGCTGCTGCTCTGGAACTAAAGAGTTCGAATTGCGCTGCAGCATTGATCACTGCCTGGTTTGAAGGCTGTCCGGAACGCAGCCACGCCAATGCTTTCGCACCTGATAAGGCTGTGTCGCTGTAAAGGGCATCACGTGCCTTCGTGTCGGTTGTCTGGCGACCATAGAGCGTAGCTGTCGTCATCTGTCTGCTGCAGGTAAATACCCACTGCGGCATGCCTAAAAGCCATGCTATTGTGTCGCATAAGACGTTTTTACCGACTGACTTCTCGCCGTTTAGGACCATCCCGTTTCGTACTACTGCCTGACGGAGAACCTCACTAATAATCGGCTCCTCCTTTCTGGCAAGTGTTTCCTTCAGGAATGGATCCACATAGAGGCAAGACGGCTCTTGTACGTTCTTCTCGTAGTGTCTATACTTTCGGAGGACGCGGAGCAGAAGAAACTCATCTACATGATTGTCCATCATATAGCGAACTCTCTTTTCCACTTCCTCTTTCGTACAAAGGCCTTCTTTTACAACTCGGTCCATCTCAGACTGCACTTTAGCGCTGATCATGTTTTCCGTGCTGTTAACAGTGGCTACTGCCTCATGCATGGTTACAAAGCCTGCCATTTTATTACCGTCAATCTCGGTAATTCGGCAGCCGTAATGGGCATCGGCGATCTCACTGATCTCCTCTTCCGAAAGCTTCCGGCCATTATCTGTGATTTCCACGATTTTGGCCACACGATAATCATCTTTCTCTTCATCGACGTAAAGCCAATGACTTCCGCGAATTGGTTCTTTGCCAATCACAAAGTTTGCAGTGATTTCATTTCCCCATTTCAGTTCTGGCAGCCATTCAGCTAAATTTGCTCCTGCCGGGCATAAACTTGTGGTTCTTGCTTTCATGGTGTATTCATTCATTCTCTGTTTCCTCCTTAAGTTGTTTCCTCATTTTGTTTTTACTCCAAGGTGACATTTTAGCTACATATAGAACATGGATGAAAATGTTGCAAAACGCAAAAAAACCGCCGTCCATGAAGGACGACGGTTTGTAGTAGTTTTTTCCCGGGGAAAATCAGTTTGTATCTGCAATATGTAAGCGAGAAAGCACCTCCTTGGCCTCTGTGTTCACGTTGGAATAAAGAACAAGTGCTTCCCGGAGTATCTTCTTTGTGTCTTCGTCAAAAGATTCAAAAAGCTCTTCTTCTGTAAAGCACACCGATGCCATAACCTGCTTATAAGATCCATCACTTGCAAAGATATACTGCTCTATGTCTCTCTGATCCTCTCCTTCACGACTAACAAGGCCACCTATAACAAACGGTTTTAAGTCATCAAAAAACATTTCCATTTCATCAGATGCAGAATAAGATTCTGTTATCAGATCAATATTCAGTGCCTTTTCTTTCTTGTCGTTATATGTGTATACGTCTACATCACAACTGGCAAAAAAGCGATCCATAATTTTTGCATCCAGAATACTCGTTATGTCGGCATCTGCACGAAGTTCAATTGTTCCGCTCCAGCTATTTGTGTAGCCCATTTTGATTCCTCCTCATCTTCGAGTGTATGCTTTTATTCTTCTTTTAACTTTATTGTCGTGACATTAAGTGTCTTTGCCAGCCATGTGAATCCCTGATCCGTTAATCGATATATAAAACGGATTCCGGACATCCTCGTTGTCACGAATTCCTCGGAAATTACTCCTGCCTTGATTAAGGCTTTCAATTTTCGTTCCGGCTGCGTTCGCATCAGGTAATTCCGATGAACCACCGCACACTTGCGCTTTGCTTTCAGCTCTTGCATGGGCTCACCAAGAATATCCTCGATTACAGCTGCTTCTGAATCGTATATCATTCCCGTCATGTTTTTATCCTCCTGTACAAAACAGAAGCAGCACTTCTGCTGCCCCTGCTTTTGTAATTGATTACTTGGCGCGATAAATCACATTCCCGATATACTTACGAAGGGAAGGGTCTGTTTCGCCAATTTCCATACTTCTGACACGTCTTGAAAACATGTCCATTCTGGAATCGAGGTAGTCCATTGCAAAAAGGACTCGTGCCTCATTTCCATTTGGAAGTGCTGTACTACCCCATACTTCTCTTCCATGATGGGAAGCGATACAGTTCAGCAGTACACTGATTCGTTCCGGGGAAATTTCCCTGTACCCAGCTGTCTTAAGTACCAGCTCGATACCAAGTGGAATATGACCATATAACGATCCGGGAACGGTATAGTGAGCGCTGCCAACCGGATTTGTTTCCAGCTCTGTGAGCTTTCCGATATCATGTAATGCGGCAGCTGCCATTAATGCAGTTGTCTGAAACTGGTCTGCTTCAGACTCCATTGCAATTGCAGCCAGCTCCTCCATCTGCTGGAGATAAAAAGCTTCCGCCGTGGCAGGCTTTAAGGCTACGCCTGTAAGAAGGCAATGCTCAATCTCTGAGATTTCCGTCTCATCAAAATAAGGTGCAGCCAGATACCAATCAGCCGGTCCCATTCCGATGACATTATCCAGGTGACTTATAGACAGCATGCTGATGCCTCTCAGTGCTTCTGCAGCAAGAAATACGTCCTTATCAATTGAATGATAATTTGACTGCAGCATTACACCAAGGCTCATTGCTGCCAGCTTTCGTTGCAGGAATAAATTGTATTCACCGGACTCCTCATTTACGAGAAGCTCTTCCATACAATTTTTCGCCGCCTCACAAGATGCATCACCTTGGTCTAATATCTCTTTGATATTGAGCAGCAATCTTTCGTTACTCATTTCTCGGATCGCATTTACACGACCCAGGAATCGGCTGAACACCCTGCAATCCGTCATCACCATAACGGAATGATACGCAAGCCCTCCTGTATAGGCATGATGAAGTGATTCTGCAGCCGCCCAGGCGCAAATCTTATCTTTGTAGGCATCATAAATATCCTCAAAGATGATTCTCTCCGGAGCATCATTCGGCGCAGCTTCCATCAGATGTCTGGCAAAACTGACCATCTTCTGTGGTTCGATGTCTGCACCATCAACAAACTCTTGAATATCCGTGGGATTCTTATCCGCAGTCATGTGTTCAACAATGTACGACTTGTTTCCGCGATAATCATTTCGTTTCAACGTTACCATGACTGCCGTTCCCGGAGCTGTTACTGCAGATAACTGTGCCGCTGTCTGATCCCAGATCTTTGCAAGAAATTCCGGTTCTCCGGCCGGCTTCAATCCAAGATCACAAAACGCCTTACCTGTGGTTGTTTCCTTTTCGCTGATCGTATTCAGCAGAAGACGAAACTCACCTCTGCCATTATTTTCAAGTTCCTTTACTTTCATTTTTCCTCCTTTAGGATCGCGTAGACGATCGGTGCATTAAATTGAACTATGTTCGGTGTATATGGGATCTATTTCCTCCTTATCATTTACTCCCACAGTGACAATCTTCTGTTATAAAGAACATGGTAGAAAATGTTTAAAAACACAAAAACCGCCGTCCATAAGGACGACGGCTTGTAGTTTTGTACTGTTTATTTTTTTCCCTTTTCATACTCCATAGCATTTTTGAATCCGGTCACGGTATCGTAATGATAGACATTATCTGAAAGTACATCTTCCGGTAACACCTGCGTACGATTGACTACACGAACCGTTGAAGATAAGTACTCGATATCAAATCTCATTGTCTCCGGGTAAATCAGCACCTCATGAATAGATGAAGGAAGCACGTAGTATCCTCCACCCACCTTGTCTTCAATCTCTTCAAGAACGCCAGGGTAGAATAATGCGGTCGCTCCCAGATAGCTTTTGCAGTTTGATACAACTCGTATCTGGTCATCGTCATCCGGCTTTAAATGCACGATCTCATACAGCGACTTTATCATCACCGGCAGATTTTTTGAGGTATTCTGTAAGGCGACCTTATGCAGCTCCTCATTAGTCATGTGAAGTAATTCGAGAAGTCCATTCTGGACAAGCGCATGCGCAATTGTCTCATCGTCTGCGTTTAACTGAATCTTATAAATGAAAACAAGGTCCGTGTCTCCAATCCTTCTGTAAGGGATATCGGAGAGCAGCTGCTCATTTTTCTCTGCGCTAACAACAGAGCAAATCAAGCGCTTTTTTACCGATTCTTCGTTATCCAAATCTAACGAGCTCTTTAATTCTTCACCAAAATGGTCTCTTTCTTTAATCGATTCAATAACATTCTCATATACGACATCATAACCATCACGTTTCACGTTGTTATAGAGAGCATCCAGATCCAGGCAGATACCCATGCTTTCTTTTTTAATAACTAACGCTTCGTACGTCCGGTTGGTCTTCTTTACGTTCGTTTTATGAATCGTCACGTCCGTAATTTTCTTTGCGATATCCGCGGTGATTTTTTCGACAAATTCTTCTCTTGTCATTTTTTTCCTCCTTGCGCCCGTCTCTTCGGGCTGTGCAAATAATTGTATCCGTGGGATACCAATCCTCCTCTTATTTAGCTCCCACTGACATTTTTGTGACATAAAGAACATGGTCGAAAATGTTTAAAAACGCAAAATACTGGTCGTACTACATTCATCTTGAAAAGGAACATATTTATCATGGGCGCTTTCGGCGCAGCCCTCATTGCCAGAGAGCGTTATAAAGAAGGC
>JAUNAE010000197.1 GCA_030527765.1 Eubacteriales bacterium | reverse complement strand
ACACAGAAGAAACTGTGGAAAATACAGATCCGGATACAGAAGATGCTGCAGAAAACACCGATGAAAAAGAAGAGAATGCAGCAGAAGAGAATACAGAAAAGGAAGAAGCAGACAAAGAAGAGGCTAAGGAAGAGATTAAGGAGTCAGAGGAAAAACCTTCTGTTCCGGTTCTTACGTACGGTCGTCTGGTTTCTGTGGATAAACTTAGTAAATATGTGAAGCTCGGGGATTATAAAGGATTAAAACTTGAGAGAGTTGTTCAGATTGTGGAAGATTCCGATATTGATACGGCGATCCAGAGCTACCTTTCCCAGGAGAACAATAAGGAAGCAGCCAGTGATGAAGTCAAAGAAGGGGATACCGTCGTATTCGACTATGTAGGAATTCAGAACGGGGAAGAGCTTCAGGGAGCTTCTGCCGAGGGATACAGCATGGTGGTAAGTTCCGACAATCTGGCGACGGATTTGGTCGGTATGAAAAAAGGAGATACAAAGGAAGTATCTCTCCCGGCACTGGAATTAGAAACAGAGAATACAGACGGAGATGCAGAAGTTCTGTTCCGTGTCACTCTTCGAAGCATTTATCGTGCCCCGGAATTCACCGATGAATGGGTAAGTGCAAACACAGACTACAAAACAATGTCCGAGTATCGGGATTATATGCGCACAGTCCTTGAAGAAAACGCAAAAACCACAGCAGATATGCAGATTCAGACAACGGCATGGACAAGCATTGTGGAGAATACAAATGTGAAGGAATATCCGGAAGAAGATGTTGAGGCAGCTAAGAAAGTTTTCCAGGATCAGATCAACCTGTATGCAGAACAGTCCGGCATGAGTCTGGATGAGTTCCTTGAAAGCCAGGGATATGATCAGACAACATACGATACGATGTCTCAGCAGTATGCGGAATCTAAGGTGACACAGAATCTGATTCTGCAGGCAATTGTCGACGAAGAAGAGATCGATCTTACAGATGAGATTACAAGAGAGTGTGAAGATCAGCTTGTACAGATGTATGGCATGTCAGACATTAACCAGATGGTGGAAGGCTACGGAGAATCCGAAGTGAAGGAAAGTGTTGTGTTGTACCGCGTACTGCGTTATATTGTAGACGAAGCTGATGTTACAGACCAGATTGCCCAGGGAGATACCGTAGGTGTAGATGCGGGATCCGGGGAAGATACGGTAGAGGCTGAATAAACTAGGGGAAAAGATGTAAGATGGATAAGTTGACATTGAGAGAAAGGAGACGCCGCAAAAGACGCCAGATGATGATTCGCAGATGTATTCGCTTAGGTCTGTGTGTACTTGGAGTTCTTTTGATTGGTATTTTTATTGTGAGAGGCATTATCCTCCCGATTGCCCATCGGGGTGGAAACAGCCAGAATACAACAGAAACGGAAGTGACACAGACTGTACAGGATACAAGTGCAGCTTCTGATGGAACAACTGCAGAAACAACTGCGGAGGCGAGTTCGGATACAACGGCATCAACAGCGCAGACCAGAACAAGCAGTGAAGCTGTCCGCGTACCGCTGAAAGGTGTCGGGGATGCAGAAAAAATGGCCTACTGGACACCGGGATGGCATGAGACCGCATCCGGGCGTTGGTATCAGAATGCAGACGGAACCTACTATGCCGATGGCTTTAAGGAAATTGACGGAGCACAGTACTGCTTCAATGAGAGTGGATATATTCAGACCGGCTGGGTAACAAGAGGAGCCAGTGAGTATTACTTTAATGATGACGGTGTTTATGATTCTACAAAAACCCGTCCGATGCTTTGTCTGACCTTCGACGATGGTCCGGGACAGTATACGGAAGAACTCCTGGATATTCTGAAAGAAAACAATTCCAAGGCAACGTTCCTGATGCTCGGAGAGTGTGTTGAGGCATACCCGGATGTTGTTAAGCGAATGGCAAGTGAAGGACATGAGATCGGAAACCATTCCTGGGATCATCCGGAACTTCTGAACCTGGCTCTTGATGACGCGATCAATCAATATCAGAGAACGGATCAGGCACTGATTGAAGCCTGCGGACAGGCATCCACCGTGTGTCGTGCTCCTTATGGAGCCGCGAACCAGGATATCTATTCCGGAGTTGGCAAACCATTTGCCATGTGGTCTCTGGACTCTCTGGATTGGAGCTATAAAGATGTGGATCTGGATTACAAAGAAGTTATGAATGGAGACCTGACCGATGGAACCATCATTCTGATGCATGACATCCATCAGCCAACCGTGGAAGCCTGCAAGAGAATTATTCCGGAACTGGTAGAGAAGGGATACCGACTGGTTACCTTCAGCGAAATGGCAGAGGCCAAACATGTAACATTGCAGAGCACCCTGTACATTGATTTCTGGCAGAGTACTTTGAATTCCGGATCCGTAGCAGGATATGATCCGGAAGCAGGATTAACCGGAAGTACTTCCACAGCTTCCGCAGACACCTCTTCAGAGGCGACCACGACAGAGGAAACAACAACAGAAGAGTCTTATGATGACGGCTTTTATGATGACAGTTCATATGATGAATAATAAACGCACCCCGGATTTTATCCGGGGTGTTTTATACTCTTTACCATATCGAAGACGACAACTTCATTGACGCAAAAGTCCCTGATTGTTATAATGGGACGTAAGAATATAATGACTTGAGCGGAGGACAGAAATAGTGAGCAAATGGTTTGAAGAAGCAGTGTTTTATCACATGTATCCAATAGGGATGACCGGTGCACCGAGACGTAATGAACAGACGGAAATTACCCATCGTTTTGAAGAACTCGAAGAGTGGCTTCCACATGTAGAATCTCTGGGATGTACAGCAATTTACATTGGACCGCTGTTCGAATCCACTTCCCACGGATATGACACAAAAGACTACCGAATGGTTGATCGAAGACTCGGAGACAATGAAGACTTCAGACGTTTCGTACAGAAAGCTCATGACCTTGGAATCAAGGTGGTTGTTGACGGAGTTTTCAATCATACCGGAAGAGAGTTTTTTGCCTTCCAGGACATCCAGAAGAATCGGGAGAATTCCCCTTACTGCAGCTGGTACAAAGGGATCAACTTCGGATGGAACTCTCCATACAATGATGGATTCGGATACGAAGCATGGCGCAACTGTTTTGAACTTGTCAATTTGAACTATTGGGAGCCGAAGGTTCGAGAATATATTTTGGATGTGATTGGATTCTGGATTTCCGAATTCGACATCGACGGTATCCGGCTGGATTGCGCAGACTGTCTGGATTTCTCATTCATGGAAGAGATGAGACGCTACACCAATGAGCGCAAGGCTGATTTCTGGCTGATGGGTGAAGTAATCCACGGAGATTACAGTCGATATGTGAAGCCGCATATGTTAGACAGTGTCACAAACTATGAACTTCACAAGGGAATTTACTCCGGACATAACGATCACAATTATTTTGAGATTGCCCACACAATTCGCCGGGAATTCGATCAGAATGGCGGAATTTACCGTGGAATGAAACTGTACAGCTTTGTAGATAACCATGATGTGGATCGAATCGCTTCCAAGCTGAAAGTTCCGGGACATATTTACCCGGTACACACCCTTCTCTTCACCCTTCCGGGAATTCCTTCCATATATTATGGATCAGAATGGGGTATTCCGGGACGAAAAGAAGGCGGAAATGATGATCCGCTCCGTCCGGCAGTGAAGCTTTCTGAAGCACTTATGCATCCGGACAATCCAGAACTTCTGGAATGGATTCAGAAGCTTGGAAAAATCCGCAAAGAGAATCCGGCACTTTCCATGGGATCCTATCAGGAACTGCTTCTTACGAATCGTCAGTATGCATTCGCACGAATTCTGGATGATCACGGAGTGATAGTTGCAGTGAACAACGATGACAAAGAAGTCGAGCTCTGGATTCGACTTCCAAGAAACGGTGTATCCATGGTGAGTCTTGTGGACGGCAAAGAAATCAAAGAAGAGTACGGACAGCTGCACATTACATTACAGCCGAACGAAAGTCAGCTCGTAAGCTTCTGAAATAGTATTAGTGGAGGTTCTTTATTATGGCAGAGAGAATGGAGTTTTCAGAATTAGACCAGTACCTCTTCGGTCAGGCAACCCATTATGACATTTATCGTAAACTGGGAGCTCATCCCCTTGGAAAAAATGGCAGTGATGGAACCTATTTCGCAGTATGGGCACCGAATGCACAGAGCGTGTCCGTCATCGGAGAATTTAATAACTGGGAAAATGATGCGAACCCAATGACAAAGGTGGGAGAGATCGGAGTCTGGGAAGTGAATGTTCCGGAGGCAAAAATCGGACAGCTTTACAAATTCTTTATCGTTGGCATGAACGGTGAGCATTTGTACAAGGCAGACCCTTATGCAAATGAGGCAGAGCTTCGTCCGGGAACTGCATCCCGCATTACCGATATCACAGATTTTAAGTGGAGCGATGCAGCATGGCTTCGCAATCGTGAAAAATTCGATCCGGACACCAGCGCCATGTCTATATATGAAGTTCATCTTGGTTCCTGGATGAAACATCCATGGTCCGAGGAGAACGAGGAAGGTTTTTATAATTACAGAGAAGCAGCCGTTCGTCTGGCAGAATATGTGCAGGAAATGGGCTACACTCATGTAGAGCTGATGGGAATTGCAGAGCATCCATTCGATGGTTCCTGGGGATATCAGGTAACCGGATATTATGCACCGACATCCCGTTATGGAACACCGCAGGATTTCAAATATCTTGTAGATTATCTTCACAAGAAAAAAATCGGTGTCATTCTTGACTGGGTACCGGCACACTTCCCGAAGGATGCACATGGTCTTGCAAACTTCGACGGCACTGCCTGCTACGAGCACCAGGATCCACGTCAGGGAGAGCATCCGGACTGGGGTACCAAGATTTACAACTACGGTCGTCCGGAAGTTAAGAATTTCCTTCTGGCAAATGCCCTGTTCTGGATTGAAGAGTGCCATGTAGATGGTCTCCGTGTAGATGCAGTGGCATCTATGCTGTATCTGGATTACGGCAAAGAAGATGGCCAGTGGGTTGCCAACAAGTACGGCGACAATAAGAATCTGGAAGCAATCGAATTCTTCAAACATCTGAATTCTGTTCTTCTTGGAAGAAACAAAGGAACCGTCATGATCGCAGAAGAGTCCACTGCATGGCCGAAGGTTACCGGCAGCGTGGAGGATGACGGACTTGGATTCTCCATGAAGTGGAATATGGGATGGATGAATGACTTCCTGGAATATATGAAACTGGATCCTTATTTCCGCAAATTCAACCACAACAAGATGACATTCTCCATGATGTATGCATACAGTGAGAGATATGTGCTTGTACTTTCTCACGACGAAGTTGTTCATCTAAAATGCTCGATGATCAACAAGATGCCGGGTGAGATGGAAGATAAATTCCGCAACCTGAAGGTTGGATATACCTTTATGACCGGTCATCCGGGCAAAAAACTTCTCTTCATGGGACAGGATTTTGGTCAGCTGAGAGAGTGGAGTGAGGAAAGAGAGATTGACTGGTATCTTCTCGGTGAAGACTCTCACAAAGATCTTCAGGAGTTTGTCAAAGGACTTCTTCATATGTACAAGAAGTATCCGGCACTTTATGGCGGAGATTCCGACGGCAACGGCTTCGAGTGGATTAACGCAGATGATGCAGACCGCAGTATTTTCAGCTTCGTCCGCAATTCACCGAGCAAGAGAAACAACATGCTGTTCGTTATGAACTTTACTCCGGTCGCTTATGATGACTACCGTGTAGGTGTTCCGAAGAAGAAACAGTATAAGCTGATCATGGATGAAAAGGGAATGCTTGAGAAGCCTGTTGTATATAAGGCAGAGAAGAGCGAATGCGACAATCGAGAGTTCTCCTTCTCCTTCCCGCTTCCGGCTTATGGAATTGGTGTCTTTTTATTTTAATCCCTTGCAATTCGGAGTAACCTGGTATATAATGAGCGCGAATCGGATTTGGCGGGGTGCAAAAGGCATTCAAAGCAGATAAAATCTGATAACTGAAAATAAGAATTTATGCAACTGTTTTTCAGAACCATTAACTGTGAAGGGATGAAACAGCTGCGAATTGATTTTGAAAGGAGAACATCATGAAAGTATCCAATATTAAAGATATCCAGAAATTTTTCGATGTAGTAGATACCTGTTCCGGTAAAGTTGAGTTAGTTACCGGTGAGGGAGATAGACTGAACCTCAAATCCAAATTATCCCAGTACGTTTCTCTGGCAAACATCTTCTCTAACGGTGAGATTCCGGAGCTTGAGATCGTTGCTTACGAGAGAGAGGACATTGACAAGCTGATGAACTTCATGATCAACGGCTAATCTTTGGAATATGAATGATTTGCGCAGGGATATGATTCGTCATATCCCTGTCGTTTTTTGCGCGATAAAAGAGGAGTGAAATTATGGTAAAGATTGATATTATTTCCGGATTCCTTGGTGCCGGTAAGACAACACTGATTAAGAAACTTTTGAAGGACGCTTTTCAGGGAGAGCAGGTTGTACTGATCGAGAACGAGTTTGGTGAGATCGGTATTGATGGCGGTTTCCTGAAGGAGGCAGGTATTGAAATTCGTGAGATGAACTCCGGATGTATCTGCTGTTCTCTGGTTGGTGATTTTGGTACTTCTCTGAAAGAAGTCATCAACACCTATCATCCGGACCGTATCCTTATTGAGCCATCCGGTGTTGGTAAACTGAGCGATGTTATCAAAGCCGTTCAGGATGTCAAGGATGAAGTGGAACTGGAACTGAACAGCTACACAACCGTAGTTGATGCAAAGAAATGCAAAATGTATATGAAGAACTTCGGTGAGTTCTTTAACAATCAGGTAGCATGCGCAGGTGCGATCATTATGAGCCGTACCGACATCGTTGATGAGAAAAAAGCTCAGGAAGCAATGGAAATGCTGAGAACCATCAACGAGAAGGCTGCAATTATCACAACTCCGATTGAGAACCTGGAGGGCAAGAAGATTCTGGAAGTTATGGAACATCCTGTATCTCTGGAGCAGGAACTTCTGGAAGAGGAGCATGAGCACCATCACGACCATGACCATGATCACGAGCATGAACATCATCATCATGACCACGACGGCGAAT
>JAUNAE010000196.1 GCA_030527765.1 Eubacteriales bacterium | reverse complement strand
GGGTGTCCATGATGTGGCGGTTCGTTTCTCAAAATGCTGCAGTCCGATTCCGGGAGATGAGATTGTTGGGTTTGTCACTCGTGGTCGTGGAATTACCATCCACCGTACAGACTGCGTCAATGTTCTGAATATGTCTGAACTTGATCGAAGCCGTCTGATTGAGGCTGAGTGGCAGGAACAGAACCATCGTCAGGAAGAGCGGTATATGGCGGATATTCAGGTGTTTGCAAACAACCGTACCGGACTTCTTGTAGACCTTAGTAAGATTTTTACTGAGAGAAAAATTGACCTTCGTTCCATGAACTGTCGTACGAACAAACAGGAGAAGGCAACCATTTCTCTTGGATTTAATGTAGAAAGCAAGGAGGAACTCCACTCTCTGATTGAGAAGATTCGTCAGGTGGAGAGTGTCATTGATGTTGTGAGAGCAACAGGCTGAGGTGTGATATGACAAATACAGTATTACAGAGCTGCGTTCTTGGAAGCGTATCTACGAATTGCTATTTTCTTATGAACAAAGAGACCAGAGAGTTGATCATCGTGGACCCTGCGGATAATGCCCCGAGAATTCTGGAGAAGATTGATTCCATGGGAGGAAAACCTGTGGCAATTCTTCTGACTCACGGACATTTTGATCATATTTCTGCGGTTCCGGAAGTAAAGAGTCATTACCAGATTCCGGTCTATGCCTGTTCCTCGGAGAATACGATGCTTACAGAACCGGAGATCAATATGACTGCCTACTATGGCAAACCTGTTTCTATAAAGGCAGACGTTCTGTTGAAAGATCTTGATTCTGTAGATCTGGCCGGGGTGCACATTCAGATGCTCAAAACACCGGGGCATACCAAGGGAAGCTGCTGTTATTATCTCAGAGATGAGAACCTTCTTTTCAGTGGAGATACCTTGTTCTGCGGATCTGTAGGACGCACGGATTTCCCGGGAGGAAGCGGCAGAGAAATGTCAGAGAGTCTTCACAGACTTCTGGATTTCCTTCCTGAGTCCACAGATGTACTTCCGGGACATGGTGAATTCACAACAATCGGTTATGAAAAGAGGTATAATCCATTTGCATAAAATCCATTTATTATTTCTGGATCGCTCTTTTGAGCACGATATTTATGAACTGATCCGGGCATTTTACCCGGAAGCAGAATATACAAGCTTTTACTCCGGAGAAGAATGTCCGAAAGAGGGATGTGAGTTCTTTCTGGAAGCAGATAAGTTGGATCATCAGTTTGTCATTCGGTATTCTGCCGGACAGGTTTCAGATACGATTTTCATAGACGAAGTTAGAGGGCAATCCGATGAATATTCGGAAGATGCCCTCCTTTCTTGTGAAGAGAAGGCAGAGGAAGAACGACGTCTTCGAAAAGAAAACAAAGATGTGATTAAGGCGGCTCTCTACGAGGTGCTTTGTAAGATCAGCGGGCGTACACTTCCCTGGGGAAACCTGACGGGAATTCGTCCTGCAAAACTTGCCATGGCGCTGATTGAAAGTGGAATGTCCAACGTAGAAACTGCAGAAGAAATGCGAAATCGTTATCTTGTGAGCAATGAAAAAACTGCTCTTGCAGTAGCGATTGCCAATCGAGAGAGAGACATTCTTAAGGAGATCGATTACGAGAAAGGATACAGTCTCTACATAGGAATTCCTTTCTGCCCGAGTATCTGTCTCTACTGTTCCTTCAGTTCCTATCCATTGTCTGTATGGAGGAAATCCGTCGAGGATTATCTGGATGCACTGATTAAGGAAGTGCACGAGACAGCGGCTATTATGAAAGAAAACGGAAGAATTCTGCAGACAATATATATTGGCGGCGGAACACCGACGACTTTGGAACCGGATCAGCTTCGCAGACTTCTTGGAGAGGTTGAGAGAAGTTTTGATATGAGTCAGGTGCTGGAATTCACTGTGGAAGCAGGGCGTCCAGACAGCATCACCGCAGAGAAGCTAAAAGCGATTCGAGAATTTTCTGTCACAAGAATTTCGGTAAATCCCCAGACAATGAACCAGGAGACACTGGATATCATTGGTCGAAAGCATACGGTGGAACAGACCAGAGAAGCCTTTCTCCTCGCCAGAGAGCAGGGATTTGACAATATCAACATGGATCTGATCGTGGGACTTCCGGGAGAAGATGAAGAGATGGTTTCCAAAACCCTTGCATCTGTCAGAGATCTGGATCCGGACAGCATTACGGTCCATTCCCTTGCGGTGAAGAGAGCAGCAAGGCTGAACATTTTTAAAGACCGCTATGCGGAAATGACTTTTGAAAACAATCAGAAGATTATGAATCGCACCATGCAGACGGCTTACGAGATGGGAATGTCCCCTTATTACCTCTACAGACAGAAGAATATGAAGGGGAATTTTGAAAACGTTGGCTATGCAAAGGTTGACAAAGCCGGGATTTACAATATACTGATTATGGAAGAAAAACAGCCAATTATTGCCCTTGGTGCCGGCGGTTCATCGAAGCTTGTGTTCGATCATGGCAATCGAATTGAGCGTGTCGAGAATGTCAAAGATGTAAGAAACTATATTGACCGCATCGATGAGATGATTGACCGAAAGAGAACGGGCATCGCAAAGTGGCTGTAGACAGGAGGCTTACGTGAATGAGGCAATCTCCCAGGGGATAACAACTGAAAATCGAATTCTGAAATATGATTTATCTGGAGAACTCCAGCATGGAATGATTGTAAGCAATCTTGCAAGTGCTACTGCAAAAGAGCTGCATCTTTCGGAATCCCAGTGTTATGAGCTTGCACTGGCGGGACTTCTTCACGATATCGGTAAGCTGAAGCTTACAGGATATATCAACGGACAGGAACAGAATCCACTGGTGATTGAGGAACTGAAGTATGTCCGAATGCATTCGAAGCTGGGATATGAGGAGCTGAAGAAACAGGATTACTCGGAGTTTATTCTGGAGAGTATTCTTTATCATCATGAGAATTATGATGGGAGCGGATACCCTTCCAACCTGCAAGGGGAAGAGATTCCTATAGGAGCAAGAATTCTTCGGGTATGTGACGTGTTTGCAGCACTGAGTTCGGATAGACCTTATCGAAAAGCCTTTGATATGAATACTGTAATGGAACTCATGATTGATGAAGTTAAGAATTTTGATATGGAAGTATTTCTCGCTTTTCAGCGGGTCATCCACAGAAAAATTCAGGGACCGGATGGTTCCGGGACATCGGTTGATGAGGAAGAATGATAACATCGGGAGGATACTATGGCATTAAAGAAAAAACCAGTAACCGGTATGAAAGATATTTTACCGAGAGAGATGGAGATTCGTAATTATGTAATGAATATGATCCGTGAGACATACGGAACATTCGGATTTTCATCTATCGAGACCCCTTGTGTGGAGCACATTGAGAACCTTTCCAGCAAGCAGGGCGGAGAGAATGAGAAGCTGATTTTCAAAATCATGAAAAGAGGCGAGAAGCTGAAACTTGACACTGCTGAGACAGAAGCAGATCTGACAGATTCCGGTCTTCGTTATGACCTGACTCTGCCGCTTTCCAGATATTATTCAAACAATGCAAACGATCTTCCTGCTCCATTCAAAGCTCTTCAGATGGGCAATGTATGGAGAGCTGACCGCCCGCAGAGAGGCCGTTTCCGTCAGTTTATGCAGTGTGATATTGACATTCTCGGTGAGTCTACATATATGGCTGAGATTGAGCTTGTTCTTGCAACAACCACTCTTCTTGACAAACTTGATTTCCACAACTTCACCATTCGTATCAACGACCGTAAAATTCTGAAAGCAATGGCAAAATACAGCGGTTTCCCGGAAGAAAGCTTTGATACGGTATTTATCATTCTGGACAAGATGGACAAGATCGGTCTTGAAGGTGTTGCAGAAGAACTGGAAAAAGAGGGATTTGCAAAAGAATCCATCGACACCTATCTCGGAATGTTCAAAGAAGTTACTAACGATGTAGAAGGTGTTCGTTATCTTGGTGAGAAACTTGCCGACGTTCTGGAACCGGGAACTGCAGAGGATCTGCAGACAATCATTCAGACTGTAGATTCTGTAAAAACCGCAGATTTCCGCATGTTCTTTGACCCGACTCTCGTTCGTGGAATGTCTTACTATACAGGTCCGATTTTTGAGATCGCTATGGATGAGTTCGGTGGTTCTGTCGGAGGCGGCGGACGCTATGACGAGATGATCGGCAAATTTACCGGAAATAATACCAGCGCCTGTGGTTTCTCCATCGGTTTTGAGCGTATTGTTATGCTGCTTCTGGAGCGCGGATATCAGGTTCCGACCGTCAGCGGCAAGAAAGCATATCTGATTGAGAAGAACATGCCGGCTGAGAAGATTACCGAGATTTTCCGCCAGGCAACTGAGGAACGCAAGAACGGTACTCAGGTGAACATTTCCATTATGAAAAAGAACAAGAAATTCCAGAAAGAGCAGATGACTGCAGAAGGTTATACCGAATTTGTGGAATTCTTTAGAAAGTAAAGGGCAGGAGGAATTAGCATTATGGCTGAAAGCATGCAGGGACTGCACAGATCATGCCGCTGTGCAGAAGTAACAAATGAAATGATCGGCAAAGAACTGACACTTATGGGATGGGTTCAGAAGGCCCGTAACAAGGGTGGTATCGTATTTGTGGATCTTCGTGACCGTTCCGGTATTATGCAGCTGATTTTTGAAAACGGCAGCGTATCAGAAGAAGATTTTGCCAAAGCCGGCAAGCTTCGCAGTGAGTTCGTCGTTGCAGTTACCGGTGTTATTGAGAAACGTGGCGGCGCTGTGAATGAGAATCTTGCAACCGGTGAGATTGAGATGCGAGTAAATTCTCTCAGAGTATTATCCGAATCAGAAGTACCTCCTTTCCCAATTGAAGAGAACAGCAAGACCAAAGATGAGATTCGTCTGAAACACCGTTATCTGGATCTTAGAAGACCGGATCTTCAGAGAAACCTGATGCTGAAGAGCAAAGTTGCCATGCTGACAAGACAGTTCTTCGCAAAAGAAGGATTCCTTGAAATTGAAACACCAATGCTCGGAAAAACAACTCCGGAGGGAGCAAGAGATTACCTTGTACCTTCTCGTGTTCATCCGGGATGCTTCTACGGACTTCCACAGTCTCCACAGCTGTACAAACAGCTTCTGATGTGCTCCGGATATGATCGCTATATTCAGATTGCGAGATGCTTCAGAGATGAGGATCTTCGTGCAGATCGTCAGCCGGAATTCACCCAGATCGATATGGAGCTTTCTTTTGTAGATGTTGACGATGTCATCGATGTAAATGAGAGATACCTTGCATACATTTTCAAAGAGGTTCTCGATGTGGATGTAAAACTTCCGATTCAGAGAATTACCTGGCAGGAAGCTATGGACCGTTTCGGATCCGACAAGCCGGATATGCGTTTTGGTATGGAGCTTCATGATGTAAGTGAAGTTGTAAAAGACTGCGGCTTCGGTGTATTCACAGGTGCTCTTGAGAATGGCGGTAGCGTTCGCGGTATCAATGCCAAAGGCCAGGGTGCAATGCCTCGTAAGAAAATTGACAAGCTTGTAGAGTTTGCCAAAGGATACGGAGCAAAAGGTCTTGCCTATATTGCCATCGCAGAAGATGGAACAAGAAAATCCTCCTTTGCAAAATTCATGACAGAGGAGCAGATGGATGCACTTGTATCAGCTATGGAAGGTGAAGCAGGAGACCTTCTTCTGTTCGCCGCTGATAAGACGAAACTGGTATATGATGTACTTGGAGCGCTTCGTCTTGAGATGGCAAAACAGATGGATCTTCTGGACAAGAACGAGTATCGATTTGTATGGGTTACTGAGTTCCCGCTTCTTGAGTGGAGCGAAGAAGAGAACCGTTTCACAGCAATGCATCATCCATTCACCATGCTGATGGAAGAGGATCTGCCGTTGGTAGATACAGATCCGGGCAAAGTACGTGCAAAAGCATATGACATCGTACTGAACGGAAATGAAATCGGTGGAGGAAGCGTTCGAATCCACCAGAATGACATTCAGGAAAAAATGTTCGAGCTTCTTGGCTTCACCAAAGAGCAGGCACATCAGCAGTTCGAATTCCTTCTGGATGCATTCAAGTACGGAGTTCCGCCTCACGCAGGTCTGGCATACGGCCTGGATCGTCTCGTTATGCTTATGGCAAAAGTTGACAGCATCCGTGATGTCATCGCATTCCCGAAGGTTAAGGATGCATCCTGCCTCATGACTAAGTCTCCGAGCCCTGCAGATGCTAAACAGTTGGAAGAGCTGGCACTGTCCATCGTAGTTCCGGAAGAAGAGACTGCAGAAGAAGAGTAAAATATAGTAGAGTGGTATTGAACAGAGTGAAACAATACGCCTATATTGATGTAACAGAAAACGCCGAGAAGAGAAACGATCTCTTCTCGGTTATTTTTTTGCCGAATCAAGTATGTCCCGACCCACCGCTTAATGCACTTCGCATTTGAGACTGGGACAGACTTGATTTAGTTAAAATTACGTATAAAGTACGAAAAAACCTGTGAAATCGATTTATTTTTACATGCTGGCGTGAAATAATAAATTGAATTCTTTTAATCAATTTTCTGGTGCTGTAAAAAATCACGAAAACTTTCGCCAGTATTAAGAGAATTTATATGTATTACTGACAAAAACAGTTAAATCGGTCGCCGATTTCTGTTTTTCTCGTAATACCAGCGGTTGTTTCCGCGAATGTTTGACATTTCCTGCAAGAAATTGCAGAATTCCGGTTGGGAATAGGACAGCTTCAGGGATTTTCCCTATTAAAAGCTGTTTTCGGAGTTCTGGAATGTAGTGTGGGAATCGTCAGCAAAAATGACAGCCATGAGATAGGCATTTGAAGGGAGGCAAAGAAATGAATCATGTAACACAGACTCACCATGATAACTGAGTGTGAGTGCTACAAGTAGAATGGGATTTTCCTATTTGGCAAACAGTTGAAATACAAGGGAGTATGAGCACTGATTATAACATGGAGTATGGTATGAATGGCCAAAATTTAAAAGGGAAATTCTTGAGACGCTGGTGATACTCAAAAGGAGGAAAACGTATGAGCAATAACATTCAACGTAAGAAACGTCCGTTGCATCTTAGAATGTTGTCTGTCATGCT
>JAUNAE010000195.1:1998-7145 GCA_030527765.1 Eubacteriales bacterium | reverse complement strand
GAAGAAACTCTTCCGTGATTAGGAAACCGCTGCATTCTCCAATTACGGAATCAACACCACAATAAGGGCAGATTGCCGTAGCGATCGTATCCTCTATCCATTCCCTGATTTCTTTTGGACTAAATATTTCTATGCAAAAGAAACAACCACATTTTTTATCAGTGAGAAGTTGATCTTTATGATTGGACGAATAAGCATGTGCAACAATGTAACCCATTATTGTACCCGACTCTCTATTCTGTGTAGTTCCTCCAGCATTCTCTTACCGATGGCCTCTGGGTTATAGTTTTCTGCTGCGCAAATCAGCCGCAGCCCTTCTGAAGTAAGTAATCTGCCATAGAGCTTATCTTTCTTGTATTTCTGAAATTCCTCGTATTCCTTGTTTGTTATCTGCTTCATTTATTAGTTCCCACTAATCTTGTACCTTGCCTTCAGCAACTCGGCAAATCTCTCTGCCGGAAAGAAGTACTCTTTCTTACCATTGATCTTATCCGCCACCAAATAATCCGTATTGATGAATTTATTGAGCTTCCGTGTCTGTAGGACGCCGTTCTCAATGTAGTCATACATCCGGTATCCGTCCTCCAAATACCCAGTTTGCATGTGATTTAATGATGCGATGACTCTTCTGTCCTGCAATTTAGAAAAGCATACAAGCGACGATTCCTTGAAGAATCTCTCCAGCAGCTTTAGCACCTCAACCTCCTCTGAATAGATATCCATCATATATTGGGCTATGGCATCTCCGACAGACTCTAAGACTGTAACCTTTACATCCACCAGAACAATTGTGAACCTGCTGGCAAAATTACAGACTTGGATACATTTTCTTCTATCGAAATAGAACAGCTTCACCCCCCACTCAAGCAGAGAATCTCCGCATTCCTTCTCCATCACCGCCTGAACCAGCGATTTCATAACCGGATTCTCAAATTCCTCCGGCAGTTTCAGCTTGTATCTTTCTATTGTCTGCTTGGTAGCGTATAGAATCATCGTCCAGCCCTCACTTTTTTCTGACAGCCCCCTACTGTTTTAAAACAGTATCACATTCCTTCAGAACATCTTTGTAGATGCGACCCATGAATTCGTCTAAAACATCTAGATCGTCTTTCAACCCCTTCAATAGGGATAACCGGGAAGACCTTGTCTCCTGGTTTCGAGTGGTTTTGATAATTCGAATGCTGTCCTTGATAATGCGGATATCGTTCTGCGCTTGCAGCTCCGTTAGCTGTCGAAGCTTTTCTTCTGACATGATGAGGTGATTGGGACTATCTTTCACAATTACCTTCTGCCAGCGTAACAGATGTTTTTCCTTCTTTTTCTTAGAACTGAATGGCCACATAATCCGTGCCTCCCATATGTATCAACTGTTCAAGCAGAAGCTACAATTCTTCTTACCTTAGCCAGCCGATCTAAACGATGCTTCTCAATGTAAATATGAGCCTCTAGCTCATCCTCAAAAATCATTGCCTGTTGGAGATCCGTAGTATCCCTGCCGTCACGGCCCAGGAAACATACTCCTTCTCCATAATCTATTTGAATGAGGCAGTGTCCTACCAAAGACATGACTATGCCCCTCCTTGTATTCGTATTTTATGCTTTATGTCCGCCAATCTGACCGTTACGCTCTCTGGCGGTCGCACCATCGGTATAGCTGACACCTTTCAGGACAGCATTTTTGCCGAACTTCTCTCGAATCGCAAGAACTGCCTCCTGTGTTCGTTTTTCCTTATCCAGCCTTGCTTGCTCATCAGCCCGTTTCTGCTCTAACGCTGCAAAGTCGGTAAACAAGTCCAGCTGTTCAAACTCTGGTGTCGCAGGTTTTGCATCTGTCTCCGGAACCACATGGTTTGCCACCACATACATCCGGCGCACTAACAGATTCGGATCTACGATCCGGTCATACAACTCCATGGCAGCGTCCACGATTAGACTTGTCACAGAAGTCTGCCGACCGATGTTCTGAGAGCCATGTGCCTGCTTCGGTACCTTGCGCCCGTAATGATCTGTGGTCACTTCGCCCTTATATTTCTTCCTTCGATTGCTGTCAGTCAGATTCTCGATGTCATAACCGACGGTCAAAACAATCTGGTCTGTCACCAAATGCTTTGCCAGTAGATCATAGGAAAGTGCATCTGCCATTTCCTGCACGACAATCCTTACCTTATCGAACTCATATGGGCATTGCAGTACTTGACCAGAACTAATGCTATTATTCTCCGGCTTGTATGCCTTAATATCGGCGATGGTAGCCGGTTCCCATCCCCATGCATGATCAATCAGCAGCTCAGCATTGACACCAAACTCCTGATATAACTTGTCTTCGCCGTATTTGCTCATGGCAAACTCGGCGATTTCACCCATGCAAGTCAGGTGATACTTCTCTAATCGCTTTGCAATACCTCGTCCAACTCGCCAAAAATCAGTCAAAGGACGATGCGTCCAGAGAAGCTGCCGATACTTCATTTCATCCAGCTCGGCAATTCGCACCCCGTCCTTATCTGCGGGCATGTGCTTTGCCACAATGTCCATGGCAATTTTGCAGAGATAGAGATTTGTACCAATTCCGGCAGTTGCGGTGATGCCGGTTGTTGCGAGAACGTCCCGGATCATCTTCATCGCCAGCTCTCTGCCGGTCAGCCCATAGGTAGCAAGATAGTTGGTTGCATCAATGAAAACCTCATCAATGCTGTAAACATGAATGTCCTCCAGTGCTACGTATTTCAGATAGATCTGATAGATTTCCGTACTGCGCTGCATATAATGCGCCATCTGCGGCTTTGCAATGATGTAGTCCACTGCCAAGGTTGGATCGTTCAGTTCGTTGAAGTCGGAGGATTTATCCCTGAACTGACCGCCACGAAGCCGTCTCTTGCGCTCCCGGTTTACCTCCTTGACCTTTTGGACTACTTCGAAGAGTCTAGCCCTGCCTGAGATTCCGTAGCTCTTGAGGGATGGTGACACCGCAAGGCAAATGGTTTTCTCAGTGCGGCTTTCGTCTGCAACCACCAGATTGGTGGTCATCGGATCAAGTCCCCGTTCAGCACACTCAACGGAGGCATAAAACGACTTTAAGTCGATTGCTATATACGTTTTCTCTGCCAATCGGTTCACCGCCCCCGTCTGCTCTCTTTGGTTTTTTAGTCCAGTTCCAACTATCACCTGTATTATGAATATTGTTCCATCACTATTTCAGACCAAACTTTGAACGATATGCGTCTGGGTCTGCTATGTATTCCTTATATTTCGAACGAAGGCAGCTGCCGCATGGTCGATATCCATTTGCAAGTGCATCTTTTTCGTCTGCAAAGAATACCCTTGTTTTCTTATAGACATCCGGAGCTTCTCTCAATGCTCGGAGTGCCTGCTTGCAATCCAACATTCCGTATATTTTTCCTGCCCCATTACCACCATATAATCCGGGCACTTCCGATATATATTCTTTCCCATCAACTCCAAGCAGTTTGTACTGTTTCATTTTTTTCGACTCTTTCTTTCCATGTAACTCTCGATATAGTTTGATACTCAGTCATCTATCATAGCATGCCAATCTTCAATCCGATCTATCCACTCAAGAGGATCTTTGAGCTTATGTGTCCGGATGCTTTTGCCTTTTACCTTGATTTCATAGGAGAGTTCTCCACCGACTAGAAAGCGATGAACCCTGATCATAAGATAAGGTTTTCCATCAGCACCAGGCTTCGGAGCTATATCCACATTACTGTATTTTCTTCGGATGCTGCAACAAATCGGCGTGACATCGTTGGAATCCACATAAGATTTCTGTAGAAACGCTTTACGTAAGAAAGGCTTGAGCTCTTTTTGAATCTGTTCCAAATTTGCCTTTGTCTTATCCATCTCAATCCTTTGCTCTACTTTAATAACGGCTGAATGAATTGAACCAGTGTAACTACCGCCGCACCGAATTCAGCTGATCCTTTTAATGCAGTTAAACCCGCAATGGCTGTTCTTATTATTCCCTTCCGAGGTTTATCACTTGAAGCTTCTTCTTGAATAGTTTCTAGACTGTCAGATAAAACTTCCATGTCCTGTTCTTTTTCAATAATTGAAGATTTCTTAGCTTCTTCACGCACCCTAGAAATCAGTTTGTCCAATGTTCCCTGATCCATATTTGAAACATTATTGGTTGCATTAATAACAGCACTATCACTTGCTATATTTATCTGTCCATTCTCCATGGTGATGACATATTCCATTTTTTCATCAAGTCCCATATCAATACCCAAATTCCGAAGATAATTTTCAATGTGGCGTATTAAAACCATTGTTACTCTGTCATTAAAGTCTTTCAGTATTTCCTGGTATTTTCTTGATGACGAATACGACATAGCAACACCGTAATAGACATTTATATTGTTTTCGACTATATACGTCAATATTGCAAAAACGTTGCGTACCTCTTCCTCATCTGTGCTACCTAAATCAAAAATAGCATGTCGAGTTTGTACTTCATTAAACTCAGCTTCCATGTTCTGATTACATTCACCGCAAGACACAATATAATCTTTAATGATTTCTGTTCTATTCAAATAGTCAATAAATCGCGCCAAAACAACATTGTAATCATTAAAATCCGCCTGCAACAGGCGATTACAAAGACTGTTATAATCGTTAGCTATTTTCCTTAAATCTTTTCTATTCAATTTCAAAATCAATCACCCCACAAAACGGACATCGACAACCTGTAAATTTTAAAAGCGATTTTATTTTCGCTGTTCGTTTACAGCAAGGAAACTCCGTTATCTCCAATGCTTCAATTCCACTTCGGATAGGACTTTCATGTTCATGATCCGGACGTTTTCCGGCTTTTATTTGTAACGGACCTTTCCGCGTAGACCTTTCCATCTCTTTAAATGCATCATAAATAAGATCCATTGCGTAATTTTGAGCCTTAGTCATTGCTAGATTTACAACTTCATCCGTCATATAGTTTTCACTGATCAATCCGCAAGATGGACAATAAACATTTAATATTTGATCACTCTCTATATCGTCTCCCGTTAGTTTGAAAAACTCGCCACAATAACTGCACTGAAGTAAAATATAACCATCATCATCTGTTGGAATAGGTATGCTTATAACATCTGACATCACTCTACCCCCAATGCCTTAAACACCGCATCTTC
>JAUNAE010000195.1:0-1898 GCA_030527765.1 Eubacteriales bacterium | reverse complement strand
ACACCGATCATGCCTGATTTTCCTCTTGCTACTGAGTAAATCTGTCCTGGATTGCAAATTCCTTCCGGAATAAGCTTTCCACCACCTTGTTCCGGCACGGATATAAACTTCTCTTCAAAGGTCTCATTGTCAATATAGCTGAAGTTCACATCGTAGAACTCCATACCACCGAGTTTCTTCAGCTGCTCTTTTACGCGGCGGCGCATCTCAAGAGCCACTTTTAGAATCTCCTCGATATCTTCTTTTGTAAATTCTCCGTTTGGATACAAGAGCTTCACATAACCATCTACCATTCTGCGAACAGCAATCGTATCACGCTGATTCAGATTCCTTCCTAATCGGAAGTATCTATCCAGTGCATCACCATAGTTTGCTTTCCTCAGTTCACGCACAAACTCAGCCAGATAATCCGTTATAAAGCCATAATCATTGGTGAAATGATCCGGTCTGAATTTTGGAATCTCCCATCCTGGATTATAACAATGCATACGATCCAAGAATGCTGTATCGGTTCCCATTTCTACCGGGAACGGATCGAATAGGCTCGATGTCTTGAGAAGCACATCTACACTCTGGTTGATATTTCCAACAAATACCATAGATGCGCTAGCTGCTATCTCTTCTTTACCACGTGCAAAGGATCCAGATGCCATATAATCCTTCATAATCTGCACGCCATCCTTATCTTTGAAGTTAATACCGGCAACTTCGTCAAAGGCAACACAGTCCCACATACCAACAAGGCCGACCGTGTTTCTACCCATGTTATAGAACAGGTTCGCAACGGTGGTCTGCCCACCGGACACTAAGATACTATTCGGTGAAATCTCTTTGTAGATATGAGACTTGCCGGTACTACGTGGTCCAAGCTCACAGAAATTGAAGTTATTCTCTACGAGCGGCAGCATTCTGGTCAGAAGAAGCCATTTTTCACGATATGTAAATTCATCCGGCTCCATACCTGTGGAACGAAGCAAAATATCAAGCCATTCTTCCTTCGTGAATGCCTTTCTTCCTTCTTTCAGGTCATCCAAATCCACATGCGGCATCTGGATTGGTGTCAGCTTATGGATGGAAATCAACGGTGCATTCTTTTTATTCTTCTTGTTTTCTTCCAGAATAATTTCAGAAGCATAATCGTTATTGTTGTATTCCAGCTGTATGATGCACCAGATACCACCGCACAATAAGCGGTCATATTTCGTTGGATACTCATCGCTGATTGGCACACCGCCAAGTCCTAAGTTAGAGAACTCCGCTTCGTACTCATCATATTTCAGGTTCAAATGCACAGTCACACGGTCAATGATGGTCATGGAACCAGCCTGTCGCAGCTTGGATAATACCTTTTCCGCTTCATCCGGACGAACATAGTTTTCGGATAAAATCTTCTTCACAGTATCTACGCCAGACCGAATGATATCTTCATCATCCGAGCTGCAGTACTGCCCAAGCAAAAACTCCAGTACATATACCGGTACATTTGCCCCTTCTTTGATTTTCTTTGTCAAATCCTTGCGAACGATTTTGCCATCAAAATTCTGGCGCAGTTTACGCTGGATCTGCTCTCTGGTATTTTCTCTTTCTTCTAACATATCCATCTCTTACACCCCGAATCCAAAATCGTCCGTAAACGGAAGATCCATAATCACCTGTCTGGAAAGGATCTCCACGTTCGTTTTATCATTGATCGCCTTAAGGAAATACCTCAGGTTATTGTCATAATTTTTCTTTTTAATATCGAACTTCAGCGTCGCAATGCGGTCACCTGCTTTATCTGATTTCGAATCCGCTTTATAGATCACTTCGTTTGAAATGATTTCTCCATCACTGGAAACAAAGTGAATTCGATACGTAGCAGCTTTCACAAGATCACTAACTGCTTTCTCCTGATAGAA
>JAUNAE010000194.1 GCA_030527765.1 Eubacteriales bacterium | reverse complement strand
AGCATCGGAGAGGCAACGACAACAAGGGTAAGTGAGGAGGGAGTACTTCTTGTGGAAGATACAGCACTTCAGCCTACAGCAACTCCAACACCAACAGAGGAGCCGACCCCGACCCCATCAGGTGAGCCGACCGTAACTCCGACTCCGACCGCAGGACCGACTATCACCCCAACTGCGACCCCGACCCCAACCGCAGGACCAACCATCACACCAACCTCAACTCCAAACCGTCCGTCAGGCGGCGGTGGATCAGGATTCGGTGGTTACAGCAGTTCCGGCCCTGTAAAAACAGGAGACGAGACACCGATTGCACTCTATCTGATTCTGTTTGTGGCAGCGGGTATGCTTGGAGTAGGTGGTATCATGCACAAACGCCGCAGAGGATAATGAATAACTGGTTATCACTAATAAGACGATGATCCGTATTGTAAGAACCAAGGCAAAATAACTTCATAGAATTGGCAGAGCCGGGAAATTTAAGAATAAATTTCCCGGCTCTGTTTTGTGTTTTCTTTTATTGTCATGGGAGCAGATATCATCTAGAATATAGTATAAAGTGATCTGCAAAATTGCATGTGAAGATACCTATGCAGGGAAAGGAGGAGCATATGACAATAGAATCAAGACCACACACCCAGCCCAAAAGAACCACCTTGTTTTACCTGATGGCAGCGGGATTATGGCTGCTTATGATGCTGCTTCATGGAACTGTGGCAGAAGCGGCACCAGTGGCGGCATTGGCGGCTCCGAAAGTTACAGTCACGAACACTGCAAAAGGTGTAAAGCTCAGTTGGGACAAAATTCCGGGAGCCCGTGGCTACAATATTTATTACAAATATGCCAGCGGCCTTTCACGAATCGGAACAGTGACAGGCAAAACAACCTACACGGATGAGAAGGTAGTTTCTGGCAGAACCTATACTTATGCAGTTCGGGCTTATGCGGGAAAGGAGACGTCCTCCTACCAGGCGAAAAGAATTCTTTATCTGAGAAGTGTGAATCTGAAAGTTCAGAACAAGACTGCCGGAATTTCTCTGACCTGGGATAAGGCATCGGGGGCAAGAGGATATGAAGTGCATCGAAAGGTATGGGGAGGCAAGTATTCCAAAATCGCATCCCTTTCTCAGAACACCTTCTCCTACACGGACAAAAAAACTTCCGGCGGCACGATTTATGTGTACGCAATCCGGGCAGTGAATGGAGCTGCGAAATCTGACTTCGTTCCGCAGAACCTCCGTTGGCTGGCTGCACCGAACATTCAGCTATCCAGAATGTCAGACGGGGTAAAGATTTCATGGAATCGCATCGGCGGGGCAAAGGCTTATGATATTTACCGCAAGCAGGGTAATCAGAAGTTCGCAAGAATTCACAGCGTAACGAGTGGAACAACCCTCTCCTGGAAAGATACAGGAGCAAACAGAACTCAGGCGTATACTTACGCTGTGGTTGCTCGAAACGGAGCTGCCAGATCCGCATACATCAGCAAAACGATTCAGGTAGATCAGAAGATTTCATGGAATAACAGCTGGACCTATGCGGGGAATTCCAAAATTCATTCCTCCTCTGTCAAGCTTTACCGCAGTCCGAATCCGAAAGGAATTGTTGTGGCGGTAAATGCAGGTCACGGAACCGCAGGTGGAGAAAGCGTAAAAACTCTTTGCCATCCTGATGGAAGCGGCAAGGTGACGGGAGGATCCACTGCAGCGGGATCCACATATGCCATTGCAGTTTCTTCGGGAACGACCATGCTGGATGGAACACCGGAGCCTGCAGTAACTCTCAGTTGTGCCCTCCTTTTGAAGGAAAAACTTCTTGCAAACGGATACGATGTTTTGATGATTCGGGAGAGCAGCGATGTACAGCTGGATAACATCGCCCGCACAGTCCTCGCAAATCAGTATGCGGATTGTCACATTGCGATCCATTATGATTCCACAACTAGTGACAAGGGATTCTTTTTCTGCGGTGTACCGGAGATTGCGTCTTATCGAAATATGGTTCCGGTTTCCCAGAACTGGCAGAAGCATATGAGACTGGGCAGCTCTATTTTGGAAGGAATGAGAAGAAAAGGAAGAAAGATTTATCTGTCAGGGAATATCCCACTTGATTTGACGCAGACTTCCTATTCGACGATTCCCTCCGTGGATGTGGAAGTGGGAGACAGAGCCTCTGATCATTCCAGAGGAACCCAGAGTCAGATCGCAGATGCCATTGTGGAAGGTGTACGAATTTATTTTGGAAAATAATTGCAAAGGTTCTTTTTGGAAATATCAACTACATGTTCCAATAGAGCCATTGCCAATTTTTGGAAAAAATGCTAAAATAGTTAGGCATGAATAGCGGTTCATGACAAAACCAAATGCATATTTTGGAGGAGGATTTTATGAGTAAAGTAACGATCGTCCTGCTCATCATTCTTGTCATACTGATTGCGGCCCTTATCGCACTGTACTTCTTCGGCAAGAAAACTCAGAAACGGCAGGAAGAATCCCAGGCACAGATTGAAGCATCCAAACAGACAGTGTCTATGTTGATTATTGATAAGAAACGAATGCCGGTCAAAGAATCAGGACTGCCGGATATGGTTATCCAGCAGGTACCGCGTCTTATGCGCAGAAGTAAACTTCCGATTGTCAAAGCAAAAGTCGGACCGAAGATCACAATCATGATCGCGGACGAGAAGATTTTTGACATGATTCCTGTTAAGAAGGAAGTTAAAGCGGAAGTCAGCGGACTGTACATCGTAGGTGTGAAGGGAATTCGTGGTTCCCTTGAGAAACCGGAGGAGAAGAAAGGATTCTTCGCCAGATTCAGACGTCAGAAAAAAGCCTGACATCAAGGCATACATAAGTAAAATTAAGAAAGACAGATTATCGTTTCCGATGATCTGTCTTTTTTTCGTATCATTGCACAATGCAAGATTTCTATTAGATTTTACAGTGAAAAATCCCGGTCTCCTTTTGGCTGGGCAACCACGTCGATGAAACAATCAGCCACATGCTCGTCATTCAGATCGAGAGCATAGTCCACATGCATATGCAGACGATTCTCAAGGGCGTTCATCTGAAGATTTGTTGCAGCGATTCCCATCTGAAGAGTACCGAATGGTGTCGTATAAAAAGCCATGTTCTTTTTGTTTCGCTCAAAAACCATCTGAACATTCACAAGCCCTTTCTTGCGGACTTCCATTCCTTTATCGGACATTTTGATGTAGTTGATGGTTGGCTTGCCGGAATCATCCAGGATCTCTTCATATCGAAGATAATGACTGCCGTTGCGGAAGTAATATTCGCCGGGAACAACGATCTCTACCGGTTCGTCTTCTCCCTGGTCATCCATAATCTGCAGTCCTTTTACGTGAATCAAAACTTCTTTATCCATACAAAACCTCACTTCATAACATAACTATGAAAGTACAGAATAGTTACTTTGTTTTCTTCTCAGCGTCCTCCTGTTCCTTGCGAATGGAACGGATAATCGCAGTTCTCTGATTTTCCAGATGATCGTAGGAAATCTTACGGGCTTCTTCCACATTTCGGCTTCGAATTGCTTCTACCAGACGCTGATGTTCTGCAAGCAGCTGCTGACGTGGTTCTTCTTCTTTCAGATATTCTACACGATAGCGGTAAATCTGCTCTCGCATATTGTTCAGTACCTGAATCAGTTTGGTGTTATCGGATGCATTGTAGATGATCTGGTGAAAAGCGGCATCTGCTTCCGCAAGGCGGACAGGATCACCCTCATCAATAGATTTCTCAAAATTTTTGGAAGCTACCCAGAGATGACGAAGCTCCTCGTCAGTCATAAGGGTGCAGGCTTTTTCGATGGCGACATTTTCCAGAGCAATCCGCACCTCCAGAACGTCGTTCAGATCTTTTTCGGTAATTCGTGCGACCTGGGCACCTCTGCGCGGCACCATAACAACCAGTCCCTCGAGTTCCAGTTTTCGCATGGCTTCACGAATGGGGGTACGGCTCACACCAAGCCGCTCTGCCAGAGCAAGCTCCATGAGACGTTCTCCCGGTTTTAATTCACCTTTCAGAATTGCTTTTCGCAGTGTTTTGAACACGACATCCCGCAGTGGCAAATATTCATCCATATCCACAGAAAAATCATTTGTCATGTCTGTTCCAGTCCTCCTATTTCTGTTTGTCAGCGTGTACGGTTATTGAAAACTCTCGTCGCAAAAACGGTTTTGCACAGGCCGCTACGTTTGAGGGCGAGAGCTGCATTTTTTACTTTTGACTGACTGTCATAAATACCAAATACGGTTGGGCCGCTTCCACTCATCATTGCTGCAAGAGCACCGTTTTCTTCCATATGATGCTTGATCTTGTAAATGACAGGATGGCGTTCGGCAATGCCCGGCTCAAATACATTTCCCATAGAGGCAGTCATATGAAGAAGATTGTCCTCCTCGATGGCCTTCATAATTCCTTCGATATCCGGACGATAGGAGAGATTCTGAAGATCCAGAGATTCATATGCTGTTTTTGTGGAGACGGAGATGCCGGGTTTTCCAACAAGGATAAAGCAGTCCGGAACAGGATCCAGTCGTGTGAGTTTTTCACCGATTCCCTCCGCAAGGGCTGTTCCCCGCATAATACAGTATGGAACGTCGGCGCCGATCTTTACTCCTCGCTCCATCAGTTCCTCTTCGGACAATCCGAGATGAAACAGTCGGTTCAGGCCAACCAGAGTTGCCGCCGCATCGGAACTGCCGCCGGCCATTCCCGCAGCAACAGGAATGAATTTGCGGAGATGGATGCGAAGTCCATCCTGAATCTCATATTCATCCATCAGAAGCTTTGCAGCTTTGTAAACCAGGTTGCGTTCGTCTGTGGGAATGTATGGAAGATTGGTCGTCATTCCGATCCCGGGTTCTTTGCGAGGATGGATCTCCAGAACATCATACATGGAAATTGTCTGCATAATCATGCGGACTTCATGGTATCCATCGGAACGCTTTCCGAGAATATCCAGACCAAGATTAATCTTTGCTAATGCGCGTAATCTCATGAACGCTGCGGCCTCCTTTCATCTCATCCATATCTATATCTATAGAAAAGATTCTCATTTTGCATGTAGTGATCAGGAACAATATTGTCTCCGTAGAACGGACTCTCACTTCAGTAAGTCGAGGGCAATTACAATCATGTTCGATGATATTGGTATTTTGTATACAGTGTATTCACATTCTAAATGATTTCCCTGGATTTGTAAAGCATACGGAGATTTGTGTTTTCATCGGATTTTCATCTCAGTCGGGGAGCCCCCATTTTCTATAAGTGAGGGATAACAAATTAGTCTCAGTGGGGGTCTCCCCGACTGAGATGAGCCTCCGGCGGATCGCAGAGTTCGGCAGAAGAAAGTTGCTTCGCAACTGCCGAACTCGCGCGCGAATCCTCTTACGAGATTCGCGATTTAATGCATTAAGGAAGAGCGACAAGGCAAAAGTTTTTCGGGTTTTCTGTGGAACTTCCTTCTGTTTTGTGGTTTAATATTAACTGCGGGAGTGTACTTTGGGGAGAGGAACCCATGGAGAAGTGCGGAAATCCGTTAAGGATTTTCGGTATGGCAAATTTGTTTTGCATGGTCTCTGTGGGAATATAAACTACCTGCAAATAAAGAATACAATAGGGGATGTAATGTTGAGTAAAATGAAAAATGCGAAAAGGGGGCTCCTTCTGGGGCTGATGATTGGATGCAGTGCCCTGTTGTCAGGATGCGCATTGCTTCCTTTTGATGATCAGGTCGTATCTGTAAAACAGGGAGAAAAAATCAGAGCCGTAGATGTGTCACCGCCGGCAACGCCGACACCGACTATGACGCCGACACCGACTCCATCACCGAATGACAAGTATCTGACCTATGCCAGAAGACTGGCAATGCAGTATGACTATGATAAGGCAATCGGCTATCTGAAGAATCAGCCGGATTACGAGAACGATACAGAAATGCAGACGGCCGTCAAGAAATATGAGAATGAGAAGGCTGCCTGTGTGGAATATCCACTGGAAAATATTACGCATGTATTTTTCCATACACTGGTGTATGATACTGCCAAAGCATTCGACGGAGATGAGGATGAGGCAGGATACAATCAGGTTATGACCACGATTGATGAGTTTAACAAAATCATTCAGACGATGTATGATGAGGGATATGTTATGGTCAGTCCTCATGACATGGCAACGGTCAATGCAGACGGAACCATGAGCAGAGGTTCTATCCTTTTGCCGCAGGGCAAGATTCCTTTTGTTCTGTCTCAGGATGATGTCAGTTATTACCATTATATGGATGGGGATGGATTTGCCAGCCGACTGGTTGTAGATGACGATGGTCGTGTTCGATGTGAATACATTGAGGACGACGGAAGCGTGTCTGTAGGAAATTACGATATGGTTCCTCTGATTGACGAGTTCGTACGGAAACATCCGGATTTTTCTTACCGTGGACGAAAAGGAATTCTGGCCATGACCGGATACAATGGTGTGCTTGGTTATCGCACGGACATTGCTTATAAGATCGGGGAGAATCTGCAGGACAACCAGAGACAGTTTCTGGAAGCTCATCCGGATTTTGATTATGACAGCGAAGTTGCACAGGCGACCGCTGTGGCAGATGCTATGAAAGCAGAAGGCTGGGAATTCGCAAGCCATACCTGGGGTCACAGAAATGCGACGACTTCTTCCGCAGAAGAATTGCAGCTGGATGACCAGAAATGGCAGTCTTATGTGGCACCGATTCTCGGAAAGACAGATATGATCATCTTTGCCTTTGGTGCAGACATCGGCAACTGGGAAGCCTATTCCATGAGCAACCCGAAATTTGCCTATTACAAATCTGCAGGATATAATTATTACTGCAACGTGGATTCCAGTCAGTACTGGGTACAGGTGAATACAGATTCCTTCCGTATGGGAAGACGTAATCTGGATGGATACAGAATGTATTACAATCCGGAGATGTTGAGTGATCTGTTCGATGTATCAAAAGTCTGGGATTCTTCCAGACCGACTCCGGTTCCGCCGATGTAAGGATATATGAAAGGATACAAAAAGATATGAAGAGACGAATTTACATGATGCTTCTTGCGGCATGTGTCGCTCTTTCAGCGGGCAGTGTGACCTACGCTGAAGACGCAGCTGCAGAAGAAACTGTAGAAAATACAGATCCGGATACAGAAGATGCTGCAGAAAACACCGATGAAAAAGAA
>JAUNAE010000193.1 GCA_030527765.1 Eubacteriales bacterium | reverse complement strand
CTAATTTGTTATCCCCCACTTATAGAAGATGGGGGTCTCCCCGACTGAGATGAATACAGAAGAAAAATATGGAGGGATTTTATTATGAAGAAAAATTTAACTGAGATCGTTTTTATTATTGACAGAAGTGGTTCTATGGCAGGTTTGGAAGGGGATACGATTGGTGGTTTCAATTCCATGATTGCAAAACAGAAAAAAGAAGAAGGAGAGGCATTGATTTCGACGATTCTTTTCGATACAGAAATCACCGTACTCCATGACAGAGTGGATGTGCAGAAGGTGGAACCTCTGAATGAGAAAACCTATTCTGTAAGAGGATGTACAGCACTTCTGGATGCTATCGGCGGTGCAATTCATCACATCGGAAACGTTCATAAATACATTCGGGATGAGGATGTTCCGGAGCATACAATGTTTGTTATTACAACGGACGGCATGGAAAACGCCAGTCACAGATATACCAGTGAACGTGTAAAGCAGATGATTCAGCACGAAAAAGAGAAATACGGATGGGAGTTCTTGTTCCTTGGTGCGAACATTGATGCGGTAGAGACGGCTGAAAGCTTCGGGATCGGCAGAGACCGAGCTGTCAATTACAATCATGATTCCTTCGGAACACAGCTGAATTACGAAGTGGTTGGAGATGCGATTTCCAATATGCGTGCAAAAGGATGCATGGATGCAAACTGGAGTGCACCAATTGCCCGGGATTTTGCGATGAGAGGAGAGCACGAGACACCGGTTACACCGGCGCCGAAGAAAGACCGGAAATCCAAATTTTCCAAGTTGTTTCGTTCATGATGGATCAGATGGTCAGGAAAAAACTTCTTACGAATCTTAAGGTATCATGTGGTATGATAACAACATAAGAACTACAAGATACTTGAAGTTATTTCGAGGGGAGAATCCAGATGAAATATTGTCAGAATTGTATGAGGCAGTTTCAGCAGGGGACGAGATGTCCGATCTGCGGATCGCTTCTGATAGACCAGCCACAGGGTGGTGGGAAACCTCCAAAATCCGATAACAAAATGCTGTTGACCATTTTGATTGTTGTAGTTTTCTTTGTTGTAACTGCCGCGATCGTTGTGGTTGGCGTTCTTCTTCTGAATAAACAATCCGGAGATTCCGGGCAGGAAGAAACGGTTCAGACTGCAGAGGTAACACCAACGGAAAGACCGACGATTATTTATGATGATGAAGTGTTTGATGATTTGGGTGATGTGGAAAATGTTGTGGAAGTTGAGAGCATCGGAGGAAACGCATCCGAAGGAAATGCATCCGGCGGCAGTACTGCAGAATCAGGGTCTCAGAGCGATCCGAAACATCCTTCCTTCTACGGAATCTGGGATCTGGAAACGGATGATTTGAGTGAGGCAAATGCTCGGGCGGAAAAAATTGAAAAACAGGGAATGCCATCTTATGTGATTGAGACTTCCCAGTGGTCGGGCTTATCCGAAATGAAGGCATATGCGGTGACGATCGGAAAATACGCAACTCAGGAAAAGGCGGATGCAAGGCTGCAAAGAGTACAGAGTATGGGATATCCGGACACAGAGGTGAGATATACCGGAAGCTATCAGGGAAAATAAGAAACTGCACAAGGCTTTACGGGCAAGGAAGTGCACGTGAGACAAGTTTACGTAAGAAAAGGTCGGAGGAGATGTGCTTCTTCGGCCTTTCTTTTTTTGCTTTGCATGAAAGTTGTGCTATAATAAAAAAATACCTCGTGGAAAGAACTAAAGGAGGGTTTATGAAACGATTGACGATGGGAATTCTTGCCCACGTAGATGCCGGTAAGACGACACTGTCCGAAGGAATGCTGTTCCTTGGCGGAATGATTCGAAAAGCCGGAAGAGTGGATCACAAGGATGCCTTTTTAGATACTTACGAACTGGAAAAAGAACGTGGAATTACGATTTTTTCGAAGCAGGCGGTTTTGAATCTGAAGGAGACGGCCATCACCTTGCTGGATACGCCGGGACATGTGGATTTTTCGGCGGAGATGGAGCGTACTTTGCAGGTTCTTGACTATGCCATTCTGGTTGTCAGTGGGGCGGACGGTGTGCAGGGGCATACCATGACGCTCTGGAAACTGCTGGATCATTATCAGATCCCGACATTTCTCTTTGTGAATAAGATGGACCAGGAAGGAACAGACAGGGAAAAACTTCTTCAGGAATTAAAAAGCAGACTTTCTGAGAACTGCATCGATTTTGATCCGACCCAGAATTCAGAGGAGTTTTTTGAAAATATTGCGGTAACCGGGGAAAAACTGCTGGAGCAGTTTCTGGAAGAGGGGGAGATTTCCGAGAAGCAGATCGCGGATGGAATTCGAAAAAGAACGATTTACCCATGCTACTTCGGATCCGCTCTTCGCATGGAAGGTGTGATGGAACTTCTTCAGGGAATTGACAGGTATACCCGAATGAAGAAGTACCCGGAAGCTTTCGGAGGAAGAGTCTTTAAAATTGCCCGGGATGAGAAGGGAAACCGTCTGTCTTACGTGAAGGTGACCGGAGGCTCTTTGAAGGTGAAGATGCCTTTGACCTATGAAATTATGAATGCAGAGAAAGAGCAGGAGGTACTTGAAGAGAAGGCAGATCAGCTGCGAATTTACTCAGGTGCCCGTTTTGAACCTGCTCAGGAGGTTTTTCCGGGACAGGTCTGCGCAGTCACCGGACTTACAGGAACCTATCCGGGACAGGGGCTTGGCTGGGAAAAAGACTCCATGCTTCCGGTTCTTGAACCGGTTCTGAATTACAGGATCATTCTTCCGACGGATGTGGATGTCCATCAAATGCTCCGAAAACTGAAAGAGCTGGAAGAAGAGGATCCGCAGCTGCACATTATATGGGATGAACAGGTGCAGGAGATTCATGCAATGCTCATGGGAGAGGTACAGATTGAGATATTGAAGAAATTGATCTGGGATCGCTTTCATGTGGCAGTGGATTTTGGAGAAGGCAGTGTTGTTTATCGGGAAACCATCGAGAATTCCGTGGAAGGTGTGGGGCATTTCGAACCTTTGCGCCATTATGCAGAAGTACATCTGCTTCTGGAACCCGGGGAGAGAGGATCCGGTCTTCAGTTTTTTACTGCATGCAGTGAAGACATTCTGGATCGAAACTGGCAGCGCCTCATACTGACCCATCTGGAAGAGAAGGAGCATCTCGGAGTGCTCACCGGATCGCCGGTGACAGATCTACAGATTACTCTTGTGAATGGAAGAGCCCATTTGAAACACACTGAAGGTGGAGATTTTCGGCAGGCAACATACCGTGCAGTGAGAAATGGTTTGAAGAAGGCGAGAAGTATTTTGCTGGAACCGTATTATCACTTTTCTCTGGAAATCCCGGCGGATACCCTCGGTCGTGCCATGAATGATATTCAGCGAATGGGAGGATCTCTGGAGTCTCCGGAATTAGAGGGAGATACGGCGATTCTGAAGGGAAGAGCACCGGTTTCCAAAATGCGTTCCTATCAGGCTCAGGTGACCGCATATACAAGAGGAGAAGGCAGACTGTTCTGCTCGCTGGGCGGCTATGAACCGTGTGCAGAGCAGGAAGAAGTGGTTGCCGGATGCGGATACGATTCAGAGAGGGATCTGGAGAATCCGACAGGTTCTGTTTTCTGTGCCCATGGTGCCGGTTTTGTTGTTCCATGGTATGAAGTAGAGAATTACATGCATCTGGATTTGCAGCAGGATACTCCGCCGGAAGACATTCCGCTTTATCCGGAAACAACTCCGAGAAGCAGAACAACGGAGCAGGCCTACGCAGACGAAAAGGAACTGCAGGAGATTTTTGAACGAACCTTTGGTCCGGTGAAGCGGCGCCTTTCCTCCGGTGTAGAACCGAGGAGAGTATCCGCAGGAAAAGAGGAAACCTATCGGGCACCGAAGAAGAGAGTGCGAAAAGAAGACTATCTTCTTGTAGATGGGTATAATATCATTTTTTCCTGGGAAGAACTTCGAGAGCTTTCTAAGATTAATCTTCAGGCAGCGCAGGATCGTCTGAAAGATATTTTGTGCAATTACCAGGGAATCCGCAAAAATACCGTCATCCTTGTGTTCGATGCCTACAAGGTGGAAGGACATCAAGAGGAAGTTTCCGAGTATCACAACATTCATGTGGTATTTACGAAGGAAGCGGAGACGGCGGATCAGTACATAGAAAAAACCGTTCACAAAATCGGCAAAGAACATCAGGTGACAGTAGCGACATCTGACGGCCTGGAGCAGATCATTATTATGGGACAGGGTGCTGCGAGACTTTCTGCCAAAGGTCTCCAGAAAGAAATCGAAACCGCAGAAAATGAATTGCGGCAGACCATTCACGCATCCCGACAGAGCAGCAAAAGTTATCTGTTGGACGGGGTGTCCGAAGAAGTGGCTGAATATCTTGAAAAGATACGACTGGAAGATTGAGCGTTGGGAATACAAAGATATTTTGTATGCTGACAAGCAGCGAAGCGGGGTGTTTTTATGAGCAAAAGAGAATTGCAAATGTAGGCTTTGCACACTACGGGAGATCTGACAGTAACGGAGGAATTGAATCATGAGAGAAAAACTGACAAAACAGGATGTTGAAAAAATAGAGCAGGAGATTGAGCATCGCAAACTTGTGGTGCGTCCGGAGGCAATTGAGGCGGTAAAGGAAGCAAGAGCCCAGGGAGACTTGAGCGAGAACTTTGAGTACTATGCCGCTAAGAAGCACAAGAACCAGAATGAGAGCAGAATCCGCTATTTGGAGAATATGCTGAAGAATGCCATTGTTGTATCGGATGAGTCCAAAGATGACGAGGTCGGAATGAACGATGTGGTAGAAGTTTACTTTGAAGAGGACGACGAGGTGGAAAAATACAAACTCGTTACGTCCATTCGTGGAAACTCCATGGAAAATCGTGTCAGCATTGAGTCCCCGATCGGACGTGCACTGAAGGGACACCGGGTTGGAGATAAGGTTACAGTGAAGGTGAACGACAACTACAGCTATGAGCTGGAAATCCGATCCATTGACAAAACGCATGCAGAAGATGAGGAAATCAGGGGATTCTGATGGAAGAAATCCGTTTGATTTGTACAACAATAAAAAGCTTCGGATTCGACAAAGATCGAATTCCGAAGCTTTTCTTGCAGAAATGTTCATGAGTAAGCAGATGCAAGGATTAAGAAGGTCTGCTTTACTTCTGAATTGCGAATATTCGTTGGAATTACATCAGTGACAGTGCTGCCTCATCCGCTACGATGGTAACATCCGGGTGGAACTGAAGAATGGTTCCCGGAATCTGAGGATTGACAGGGCTTGTGAGAACTTTTTTGAGGATCTCAGCTTTGTCTGCGCCGCTGACAACGACCAGAAGTTTTTTGGCACGAAGAATACTTCCGATGCCCATGGTGTAAGCCTGGCGTGGAACTTCATCGATGCTGTCGAAGAAGCGTTTGTTTGCCTGGATGGTCTCTTCTGTCAGATCTACACAGTGAGTTCCACCCGGGAAATAGTCTGCCGGCTCGTTGAAACCGAGATGACCGTCATGACCAAGGCCGAGCAGCTGAATGTCTGCCTGTCCTACAGAGTCCAAAAGTTCGTCATAAGCTGCACAGGCTGCATCTGCATCCGGGTTGGTGCCGTCCGGAACGTGAGTGTGCTCCATTGGAATGTTCACACGGCTGAACAGGTGCTCATTCATGAAATAACGATAGCTCTGGGAATTGGAAGCATCCAGTCCGCGATACTCATCCAGGTTCACAGTTGTAACAGGAGCAAAATCCAGATCTCCGTTTTCATACATCCGTACCAGTTCATCATAAAGTCCGATTGGAGAGGAACCGGTTGCAAGTCCGAGAACACTGTCAGGTTTCATAATCAGCTGTGCGGCGATGATGTTAGCCGCTTTGCGGCTCATCTCTGCATAATCTTTTGTTTTAATCACCTTCATATAGAATACCTCGCTTATAATCTTATGGTATACATTATAACGGAAAAAACAGGAAAAATATAGTATTGATTGTAAAAAATCACAATCCCCGACTGAGATGAGCCTCCGGCGGATCGCAGAGTTCGGCAGAAGAAAGGTGCTTCGCAACTGACGAACTCGCGCGCGAATCCTCTTACGAGATTCGCGTTTTAATTGTCAGATGAGGCGAGATATGCTAAACTTGGTTTGGCTGCATAGCTATGCCAAATGAAGGAGGTAATATAGGATGAAAGATCCGGTACTGGTTGTTATGGCCGCAGGAATGGGAAGTCGTTACGGCGGATTGAAACAGATTGATCCTGTGGATAAAGAAGGACATATCATCATGGACTTTTCTGTTTATGATGCTGTGAAGGCAGGATTTCGCAAAGTTGTTTTTATTATAAAAAAAGAAAATGAGCAGGATTTCAGAAGTGCGATCGGAGATCGTTTGAGCAAGATTTTGGATGTGGAATACGTTTTTCAGGATCTTACAAATCTTCCGGAAGGATATGAAGTTCCGGAAGGACGTGTGAAACCATGGGGAACCGGACATGCAATTCTGAGCTGTCTTGGAACCGTTGACGGCCCTTTTGCTGTTATCAATGCAGATGACTATTATGGAAGCCAGGCATTTCAGATGGCGTATGACTTCCTGAAGAAAGCGGAAGATGAGACCGAAGGTTATCGTTATATGATGGTTGGCTATCAGCTGAAAAACACTCTTACAGAGAACGGGCATGTAGCCCGTGGTGTTTGTGAGACCGATGAGAACGGACTTCTTGTTGGAATTCACGAGCGCACTCGTATTGAGAAACGTGGAGATGGTGCTGCTTACACAGAAGATGACGGTGCAACATGGGTGGACATTTCTCCGGAGAGCACAGTATCTATGAATATGTGGGGATTCTCTGCGTCTATTCTGAAAGAACTGAAGGAGCGTTTTCCGTTGTTCCTGGACAAGAACCTGTCTGAGAATCCGCTGAAATGTGAATATTTCCTTCCGTTTGTTGTGGATGAACTGCTGACCGAAGGAAAAGCAACCGTGACAGTGGAGAAATCCATGGATCGCTGGTATGGTGTTACTTACAAAGAGGACAAGCCGGATGTAGTAGCGGCTATTCAGGGACTGAAAGATCAGGGACTCTATCCACAGAATCTCTGGGAAGAAGCATAACACGAATCCAAAAGTGGTAAGTATTCGTAAAGTGTACAATCATCTCAGTCGGGGAGACCCCCATCTTCTATAAGTGGGGGATAACAAATTAGTC
>JAUNAE010000192.1 GCA_030527765.1 Eubacteriales bacterium | reverse complement strand
GATGTAGTGTGCGCTCTGTAATACTCTTACAGAACGCACACTTTTTTGGAGGTGAACAATAATGGAACATCAGATGAAAGTAATTGCTCATATTGAAAATGACTTCTCAAGCAAGTTTGGCATTCCTCATCAGAGCGGCTGGATCAAAAATCTTCCGGCAAGAATAGTATTTGAACCGGAGTACAGAAATCCTGATGCCTTAAGAGGTCTGGAAGATTTTACTCATATCTGGCTGATCTGGCAGTTTTCGGAAGCAGTCAGAGATCAGTGGTCTCCGACTGTGCGGCCGCCGAGACTGGGAGGGAACAAGCGAAAAGGTGTGTTTGCTACCAGATCACCATTCCGTCCGAATCCGATCGGGCTTTCCAGCGTACGCCTTCTTGGGATGGAAGAGGTTCCGGGAAAGGGGAAAGTTCTTCTGATTGAAGGGGCGGATCTCATGAACGGAACGCCAATTTATGATGTGAAGCCCTATATTCCTATGGACAGTCATCCGGAAGCTTCCGGAGGATTCACGGATTTTGTGAAGTTTGAAAAACTTCAGGTGGAATTTCCGGAAGATCTTCTTGCGAAGATTCCGGAAGAAAAAAGAGATCCCCTGATTGCGGTGTTAGAGGATGATCCCCGTCCGCGTTACCAGAAAGATCCCAACCGTATTTACGGAATGCCGTACGGAGAGCAGGATATTCATTTTCGGGTAGAAGAGCAGGTGCTCATTGTCTGCGATGTGACGAAATATAAGGGAAGGGAATCCTGATGCTTGTTCAAACTCACGTTTTTTTTCAGGAATGAAAGAAATACTTGAAAAAAGCTTCAGAATTTTCTAAAATAGAAGTCATACTTTTGAGTGGTAAAGGGAAAAAGTGAGGAGCATAAACATGATCAAAGTTGTAAAATTCGGAGGAAGCTCTCTGGCGAATGCAGAGCAGTTCAAAAAAGTAGGCACAATTATCAAAAGCGAGGAGAGCAGACGTTATGTAGTTCCTTCTGCACCGGGCAAGCGTTTTGAAGGAGATACCAAGGTTACCGATCTTCTCTACGGATGTTATCAGACAGCAGCTGCCGGCAATGATTTCCGCAATCAGCTGAAGGCGATCAAGGAGAGATATTATGAGATTATCCGTGGATTGAACCTGGAACTTTCTCTTGAAGAAGAATTCAAGGTCATTGAGGAGCAGTTTAAGAATCAGGCCGGTACAGAGTACGCTGCTTCCAGAGGCGAATTTTTGAACAGCAAAATCATGGCAGCTTATCTTGGATATACATTTGTAGATGCAGCAGAAGTCATCCGCTTCCATGAAGACGGAACTCTGGATGCAGAGGTGACCAATGAACTCCTTTCCGCAAAGCTCGCTGAAAATGAGAGAGCAGTGGTTCCGGGATTTTATGGTGCCCAGGAAGATGGAATTGTACGCACATTCTCCAGAGGTGGATCGGATGTGACCGGTTCTCTTGTTGCCAAGGCAATTTGTGCGGATCTCTATGAGAACTGGACAGATGTATCCGGTTTCCTTCTGACAGACCCGAGAGTGGTAAAGAATCCGGAGACCATTGATACTATTACTTATCGAGAACTTCGAGAACTTTCCTATATGGGAGCCTCCGTTCTTCATGAAGAGGCCATTTTCCCGGTTCGCAAACAGGGTATTCCGATCAATATCCGCAATACCAACCGCCCGGATGATCGTGGAACTTTCATTGTAGAGAGTACCTGCCGCAAACCAAAATATACCATCACCGGTATTGCGGGAAAGAAAGGATTCTGCTCGATCAATATTGAGAAGTCTCTCATGAACAGTGAGATTGGTTTTGGAAGAAAGGTTCTCCAGGTATTTGAAGATCAGGGAATCAGCTTTGAGCATGTTCCTTCCGGAATTGATACGATGACCGTCTATGTTCATCAGGATGAGTTTGAAGATAAGGAACAGCAGGTAATTGCAGGACTTCATCGTGCAGTTCAGCCGGATTTCGTGGAGATGGAATCAGATCTGGCTTTGATCGCAGTTGTGGGACGCGGAATGAAATCTACCAGAGGAACTGCCGGACGTATTTTCTCAGCACTGGCCCATGCAAATGTCAATGTAAAGATGATTGACCAGGGATCCAGTGAACTGAATATTATCATCGGTGTTGCAAACCGCGATTTCGAAACCGCTGTCAGAGCAATTTATGATATTTTTGTAATGACACAGCTTTAAAAAAAGAATAAAATAGAGCAGACGCAGGCAGTGAAGGAATACATCACAGATACCTGCGTCTGTTTTGCGTAGAAAAGAGGTGACGTGAGAATGAAAACGGAAGAGCGGATTTCGGTGCGAAATCTTGTGGAGTTTCTTTTGCGAAGCGGGGATCTGGATCAGAAAAGTGGAAAAAGGGACGTGGATGCCATGCAGAAGGGAACGCGTCTTCATCGCCGAATTCAAAAATCCATGGGCAGCCGATACGAATCCGAGGTTATTCTGAATCGCGTGACAGAATTTGAGGATCTGACCCTTAAGGTAGAGGGAAGAGCAGACGGTATTTTTGAAGAAGATGGACTCTGGTGGATTGATGAGATCAAAGGACTGGCAGCAGGTATTTCAAAACTTACAGAGCCTGTTCCTGTACACAAAGCACAGGCCATGTGTTACGGAGCCATCTATGCCAGGGAGAAACAGCTTTCGGAAATTGGAGTTCAGATGACTTATGGAGATCTGAATACAAAGGAAGTGCGGTATTTTCGAGAGCAGTTTACTGCAGAACAGCTGGAAAGCTGGTATGAGAATCTGGTGACAGAGTATCACAAATGGCTTGCTTTTCGGCACAAATGGGTTCAGGAAAGAAATCAAAGTGCCCAAACACTGGAATTTCCTTTTTCTTACAGGGATGGACAGAGAAAACTGGTTGGAAGTGTTTATCACGCCATCCATCAGAGGAAACAGATTTTTATTCAGGCGCCGACGGGAGTTGGCAAAACAATGTCCACGGTTTTTCCGGCGGTCCGGTCTCTGGGAGAGGGATATGGAGATCGAATTTTTTATCTGACAGCCAAAACCATCACCCGGACCGTTGCAGAAGAGGCTTTTCAGCTGCTGGAAGAAAAAGGACTGAAGTTTAAGACGGTAACACTTACCGCCAAGGAGAAGATGTGCATTCAGGAAAAGGTGGAGTGTGATCCGGAGAAATGCCCGTATGCCAAAGGACACTTTGACCGGGTGAGTGATGCGGTGTTTGAACTTTTGAATGAGAAGGTTCCTTATGATCGTTCTCATTTGGAGGAGCACGCGAAAAAATGGCAGGTTTGTCCTTTTGAGATGACACTGGATTTGAGTCTATGGGTAGATGGAATCATCTGTGACTATAATTATGTGTTTGATCCGAATGTATATCTGAAACGTTTCTTTGGAGAGGGCAGCACGGGAAATTCTATATTTCTCGTGGATGAAGCCCATAATCTTGTGGATCGAAGCCGGGAAATGTACAGTGCAGTTCTTAGACGGGAGGATGTGCTGGCGGCGAGAAAACTTACAAAAGAGCTTGCTCCAAAACTGTATCGGGGGCTTGGAAAGGTGAACAGAGAGCTCCTTGAGATGGAGAAAACGGTGGAAACCTATGAGATTCTTTCCAATCCCGGAGGCCTTCCGGTCAGTCTTCTCAATGTACAGGGAGAAATCGAGAAGCTGATGGAAGAGTCGGAATATCCGATACCGGATGAACTGCTGGATTTTTATTTTGCCGTGAGAGATTTTTTGAATATTTCAGAACTTCTCGACGAGAACTACGTGATTTATCTGGAAAAAGAACACTCCGGTAAGTGTCGGATCCGGTTGTTCTGTATCAACCCGGCCCGGAATCTGTCTGCCCGTCTGGCAAAGGGAATCAGCACGGTCTTTTTTTCTGCGACTCTTCTTCCTATGGAATATTACAGGAAGCTGCTTAGCATAGAGAAGGATGATTTTGGAATGTATATGTCATCACCGTTTCCGAAGGAGCATCGGCAGATTCTTCTTGGAAGGGATGTCAGCAGCCGGTATGAGCGCCGAGGGTACGAGGAATACCGGAGAATTGCAGAATACATTGCCAGAGTGGTCTGGCAGAAGCAGGGAAACTATATGATCTTCTTCCCGTCCTACCGGTTTATGGAAGAAGTTTATGAGATCTATGAACGGGAATTTTCTGTGGACTGGGTGACACTGATCTGTCAGCACAGTGAGATGAATGAGCAGGAAAGAGAAGAATTTCTGGAGGAATTTTCCGTGCAGAACAGAACACTGGCCGGCTTCTGTATTATGGGAGGTATTTTCTCGGAAGGAATTGACCTCATCGGAGAGAAACTGATTGGGACGATCATTGTGGGAACCGGTCTTCCTCAGGTAAATTATGAGAGAGAAATCCTTATGAAATACTATGATCAAAAGGGAGAACAGGGCTTTGATTATGCCTATCGGTATCCGGGAATGAATAAAGTTCTTCAGGCAGCAGGAAGAGTGATTCGCACGAAGGAAGATCAGGGAGTAATCCTTCTTCTGGATGACCGGTTTCTGCAGAGAAGCTATCAGCCGTTGTTTCCTCGAGAATGGGAAGACCGGCAGATCTGCACACTGGGAACTGTGGAGCAGAAGATACAGAAGTTCTGGAAAGCGAAAGAACCGTAAGAACCGTAAGTTTTCATCTCCGACGGAGGAGAATGATAACGATAACGGTAACGAGGGAGATCCTCTGTGCGACTTGACAGAACAGTGGAATTCGGTATACTAAAATGATACAAACCTGCCGGAGAGAACTTCTCCGGAAAAGGCACAGACACTTACAGGAAGAACTTGCGAATGAGGATGAAATCATGAGTATCTTACAATGGAAAAACAGAATAGTTGGAGGAGTTCTTGCTGTATGCCTTGGAGTGGCAGGCGCGGGAAGCGTTTATGGGGAGAACAGCCTCGGAAATGTCAGAGAAGAATCTTCTCTGCAGCCGATCGGAGATGAGACGGGAAATCTTTTGCTGAAAAGTGATGGATATTACTGTCTGCAGGCAAATGGAAGTCAGCATACAAAACCGGGAATTCACTATTTTGACCATGTGGTAATGGACGGGGTGATTTTTGACGGATTTTATTATCATGATGAGTCCGGAAAATTCACTGCAGGGAATCCCCATATGGTTTTTGTGAATAACCTGAGAATTACACTTTCCGATGGGGATGCTTACAATTTCAACGGCGGGTATATGGTGAACAATATGGGAAGGCTCAGTGCAGCACCCCAGGTTCGCTATATGGAGCAGCTTGTTCTCAACAACGTGACATATGACGGTTATTACTATTTTAATGAGTTTGGCCGTATGGTGACAGAACCCGGGGTGTATGAAGTGCACAATGCTGCGAACGGAAGAGTCTTTGACGGATATTATTATTTCGGCGGAGCAAATGCCTCCCTTGTGATAGAAGCAGGAGAAACACCGGAAGGTCAGACATATGACGAAAACGGTCTTGTGACGGTTCCGGAAGAACTTCCGGAGAATTTGTCCCCGGAAGATACCGTTGCCGGGATGACGGAGAATTTCGAAGGAGAATGGGCAGTGTACGCCTTGAATCTGGAAGACGGAGAGAGACTGGAAGTCAACAATCATTCCATGTACTCCGCAAGTGTGATTAAAGCTTTTGTCATGGCAAAGACATTCGAGGATATGGAGAATGTGCTTCGAAGAGAAGGCGAACTCATGAACCGGGATCCTGAGAGTGCGGAAGTACAGAACAAAGTGGATCAGCTTCTGGATGCCATGATCACAGTAAGCGACAATGAATCCTTTAATGAGCTGGTGCGTCTTCAGAGTGATAAGCACAGTTTTGTAGAGGGAGCTGAGGCGATGAATGCGTATCTGGAAGAGAATGGATATGAGGATACACGGGTTGTTCATACGTTATCGCCTTCATCCTCTGCTTCGGAAGGTCTCTCTGAAGACGGAGTGAATGCCACGTCTGTTCTGGATTGTGGACGTCTTCTGGAGCGAATTTATCGAAGAGAGTGCGTAAGTGCAACGGCCTCTGTGAAGATGATCAATCTGCTGCTGGATCAGAAGACGACATATAAGATTCCGGCCGGAGTTCCGGATGGGATTGTCACTGCAAGCAAATCCGGAGAGAATGATCAGACGCAGAATGACATCGCGATTATTTTCGGTGAGAAAAACGACTATATTCTGTGTGTCATGTGCAATGATTATCGAATCGAAGGAGATGCGATTTCCGGCATTCAGGAGATTTCGGAATATGTATATCAGTGGATGAACAAAGAATCCTGACAAATTGTTGTAGTTCATGGGGGAACTGTAACTCGCTCTTGACCGAAAGATTGGTCTACGATAAGATTGAGCATGGATAACTGTTATGATGATACGGAATAGTTATGAACATGGTAAAATAGATGACACCTTATGTTATATGGTAGGAGGAGATGGATATGACGCCTTTGGATATTCGTGTTGGTACTGGATATGACGTACACCGCCTGACAGAAGGAAGAGACCTGATTCTCGGGGGAGTTACGATTCCTCATACAAGAGGTCTTCTGGGACATTCCGATGCGGATGTGCTGATTCATGCAGTGATGGATGCCCTTCTCGGAGCGGCTGCTCTTGGAGATATCGGCAAACACTTTCCGGATACAGACCCGAAATATGCGGGGATTTCCAGTATTCTGCTGCTTCAGCATGTGGCAGCACTTCTTCGAACAGAAGGATACTGTATCGGCAATGTAGATGCTACGATTATTGCCCAGAAGCCAAAAGTCGGTTCTTATTTGAATGAAATGAGAGAAAAGATGGCTGAAGCTATGGGAATTGATGTGGATCGTGTCAGCATCAAAGCGACAACAGAAGAACATCTCGGATTCACCGGGCGGGAAGAAGGAATTTCATCCCAGGCGGTGTGTCTGATTTGCAAAGAATCATAAAAAAATTGAGTAACTATGAAGGCACTGAATAGTTACGATCAAGGAACAATTAGGAGGAAGACTATGAAGCTGTTTAATACCTTGACTCGTACCAAAGAAGAATTTGTTCCGATTGAGGAAGGAAAAGTCAGAATGTATGTCTGCGGTCCGACCGTATACAATCTGATTCATATTGGAAATGCAAGACCAATGATTATCTTTGATACCGTTCGCCGTTATATGGAGTATAAAGGCTACGAAGTGAACTATGTATCTAACTTCACAGACGTAGATGACAAGATCATCAACAGAGCAAACAAAGAAGGCGTA
>JAUNAE010000191.1 GCA_030527765.1 Eubacteriales bacterium | reverse complement strand
GTACTTATCTTTATAACTCTTTCTGATAGTGGAAGTGTATTTTCCACTTCCACTTTATCAGAACCAGTTTCATCATTCTCTGTTACACTAGATTTTTCCGAAGAACAGCCTAGTACAAGAATGCAGAGCAAAAGTGCAATCAACATTATTAAAAATCTACGCTTCTGTTTCATAGGCAGCCTCACGCTTCTTCTACTGTGATATCAACCGAGGATCCAAAAGATGCAACAGTGGACAGGTACTGCTCTTCAATCTTACCAATAATCATCATACCGGAATACGATGCAGACTGCTCTTCTCCACTATACAGAAGTGCCAGCCACCCATCTGCCAAACTGATATCGCCATTCTTCCATCCGTTCTGCTTCTGTGACGGATCAAATTTGCCTTCCTTAGCTGTGCAGCAAATATCAATTCCGGAATTGCTTCCTCTTGTTTTGAATGGAAGTCTTGCTTCAAAATCCTTTGCTGCAATGGTGTCATTTAGAGTTGCAGGGATCACAATATCACCTGCAATAATTTTAATATTTTTCATGATCTTTATCCTTTCCATCACCATATATCGGACACGAATACTACCAGTGCAATCCAAGTGACTGCCGAAAAATAGATTCCATTTTCATCCGATCCACGACGTAAAATTTCCAGTGCTTCAGCTTTTGTAACAAACGTAGATGCTCCAAAAAGTTCTCCTCCAACTCCATCCTGTATTTTCAGATTGGGAAGTCCATTTCTCCGAAGAACTACTTTTATAAAGGCTGTACTTTCATCTGTCATGCCGGGAGAACAGAACAATAACGGATTCACCTGTGTCATCATATCTGTTTCCTCTTGAATTGACATTCCAGTCTCCTCAAAAACCTCACGAGCGGCTGCGGAAAATGATGGATGTTTCTGTTTCTTGTCTGTATCATCAATGAGTCCAGACGGTACCGATAACAGATATCTTCCCAATGGATAACGATACTCTTTTGTAAGATATAATCTCGGTTCCTCTCCCGGCACTTCCACAATGATTGCACAGCTGACGGCATCCGGAACGGAAGTTTTAAACTCTTCATCCGACTTGATTGCCATAAGACTTTCTCTACTTCTGCGTGAAGCATCATAATAGTGCTTACCTTCGGCATACTGCAGGTCATAGACTTTGATATATGGAGAACTAAACTCTGTTGTCACAGATTCTTTCCTGATTTCTAAGCCGTCCATTTGCCACCTCACAGAGAAAGTTCTGCTGTGATATCCCTCTTGCCAAATATCTTTATCAATTCCGCTTTGGTCACGTTCTGAAATTCACCAAGCTTCGTGAAGTTCCAGCTGTTTCTGTCATAGTAGAACACCAATTGATTTCCTATATAGAGAATGATGTCTCCAGGCTTGGTCGTATACTGATGATCATTTGTCGGCAAACGAAATCCCAAGGAACCAACCTTTTCAAAGTTTGCATAGTCATTCATATGCACCGTAATATTTCCATCTTTTAACTTTTCAACTAACGCATCCGCAGAAGAATTGTTCTCCAATGCTGCAATCAGCTCTGTTCCATTCACATTTACTTTGATATTCATATCCATCCTCTTTTCCCATTAAATAGACTGGCCAAACTCCATGGCTTTTTCCAACGCTTCTTCATTTACCTCACCCGGAACAGTCAGTACACCCTTATCTTCCAGTCCCATGTATTCAATAAAATTTTGACGGTAGGCATAGAGAATACCATCGTATACGTTCGGAGAGCCGGAACTTAAAATCATGGCAATCTTACTTAAATTCTTCAGTTCTCCCGGATATCCCACCGCATAAAAGCGATCAATCACACAACGAAGCTGTGCTGACAAATCATGATAATACACAGGTGATGCAAACACGATCATGTTTGCTTCCTTCAGAAGAGGATAAATCTCCTGCATATCATCCTTTTGAACACAGACTTCCTTTTCCTTTGTATGGCAATACTCACAGCCCAAACATCCATGGATTGTCTTTCGGCAGACATCTACAACAGTTACTTCATGCTGCTTACTTTCTGAGCCCTGGACAAATGCATTCACTAACTTCTTTGTATTTCCGGAAAGTCTCGGGCTGCCGTTTAATACTAATATCTTCATTTCATCCCTTCTGAGTAAAAAAACAGAGACTGTATCATTTCCCACAATCCCTGCATTCTGCTTACAGTTTGCCGCCGTACACCGGGAACATGCTGGCATCGCCGTAGTTTTCGATTTTCCTTACCTGTTTTAATACTTCCATATCCGCATCGCTGATTACAAAATCAAGTTCTGCATTGGACTTCATATGATCCGGATTTGCAGTCTTCGGCAAAGATACACATCCAAGCTGAATCGTATATCGAATGCAAAGCTGTGGAACGGTAATGCCATACTTCTTCGCCATATCTGCAACTGCTTCGTTCTTCAGCATCTCACCATGAGCAACCGGAGAATATGCCTCTACAAGGATGTCATTTTTCTGACAGAAATCAATCACTTCAAAGTTCGTGTTACTGATATGAGTTAGGAACTGGTTCACGGCCGGCTTAATGCGACAGTCTTCCAAAATATTTTTCATATCTTCTACATCAAAGTTTGAAATACCGATGGAACGTACCTTGCCTGCCTCTACTGCATCTTCCAGTGCTCTCCAAACTTCTTTATTTTCTACGAAGTAGCGATTCTCTGACTGATTCACTTCCATCCAAGGCTGCGGAGAATGGATGATCATCATATCCAGATATGTAAGCCCCATCTTCTCTAATGTCTCATCGATAGACTTTGCAGCTTCTTCATAGCTCTTATGCTCTGCAGCCACCTTAGAGCCTACAAACAGTTCTTCTCTTGGAACTCCGCAGGTACGGATTCCTTCTCCGATGCCTGCTTCATTTCCATAAGCCTGTGCTGTATCAAAGTTACGGTATCCAATTTTTACTGCCTGACGAACGGCTTCTGCCGCTTTATCGTCATCAATAAACCAGGTACCAAGACCTAACTTTGGAATTGTCAAACCGTTATTCATTGTATAAGTTTCTTCAAAAATCATGATCATTTCCTCCTATTATTTCAGCTTGCTGTAATCTTCATCCGAAACAGCTTCCAACCATTCATTAGAACCATTTTCCCCCGGCACCTCTACTGCCAGATGACTGAACCAACTGTCCGGAGCTGCCCCATGCCAATGCTTCACTCCAACTGGAATATTGATGCAGTCACCAGGCTTCATCTCGACAGCTTCTTTTCCCCATTCCTGATAGTAACCACGTCCGGCTACACAAATGAGGATCTGACCGCCGCCTTTATCTGCGTGATGAACATGCCAGTTATTGCGGCATCCCGGCTCAAAGGTCACATTGAATACACCAACATGCTCTGTGGATACCGGTGCCAGGTAACTCTGTCCTACAAAGAATTTGGCAAATGCATCATTCGGTGCACCAATCGAAAATACCATAGAAGCTGCGTGAGCCGACATTGCATCATCCGCCTTCACTTCTTCATTCCAGACTTCCTTTGCCATGTTGAAGACTGCCCATCCCTTCGGCCAACCTACATAGAAGGCACAATGCGTAATGATGGCTGCGATCTCCTTCTTTGTTACGCCGGCGGACTTTGCATTTGTCAAATGATACTTCAAGCTGCTGTCTGTGATACCACTAGACATAAGTGCTACCACTGTGATGATACATCTAGTCTTGTGATCGATATCTGCATTGTTCCAGTTCTCTCCAAAGAGAACATCATCATTAAAATGAGCAAACTCCGGTGCAAACTCACCGAGTGCATTTCTTCCTGCTGTCTGTACAATTTTTACCATTATTCAATTCCTCCTATAGTTCTTAATCTTCTAATGAAACCGGCTGTGTTCCAAATCCACATAACTTTGCATCCATATCTTCCAGATAATAGACAATCAGTTCTTCACGGGTATATACATTTTTCAATGCCGGCATTGCTTCAAACATCGCATCTTTAAGTTCTTCCCGATCATCCACGACAACTTTTCCGGTGATACGAATCCACTCAGACTCTGCCATGCCCGAGATTGCAACTTTGGGTCTTTTCAACATCTGCTGATACATTTTCTTCTTGTTGCTGGTTTCAAAATAGATTTTGCCATGGTACTCCATCACAGAATTAATCGGACGAACCTGTGCCTGATCTTCATCCACGGTTGCTAGATAAAACACTTTACACTCATGCAAAAACTCTACAATCTTACTCATATGTACTTTCTCCTTCCGTTTCAACAACTCGTATGGAAATTCGAATCGACTCTTTTAAATTTTTCAGCTTCTCATACTCTTCGGTATGTCCAATGACCATTGTGAGTCCGTACTCCGCTGACTGATCCTCGCCACCGAAATCAACCACAAAGCAGCCATCCCATAAAAGCAGATCTCCATTTTTCCACCCCACTTGCAAATCATTGGGTTCGAAAACACCTCGGGCAATCGAGCAGCAATACTCTTTGTCGTTACGCTTACAAGATAGTGTCATAGGCAATCGCTTTCGGAATTCTTCTGCAGCAACTGTATGATTCAGATATCCCCTTAACCGGATATCCTCCGTTTCCAGAATAATATGTTTCACTCGCATTTCTCCTCTTGCAGTGGAATTCCTATCCACATGTTGCTTTTCTTTACGTGTTCTATTATAATATCCACATGGATAGGAATCAATTGCCACTTTAACTCCAAGTGTGGCGTAATTTTATGAAATGAGGAATGTTTATGAGAACAAAAGTTGATAAGAGAACCATTCGCACCAAACAGGCGATTCTAAAAACCTTTGAGGAAATGGTCTGCGAACGAAAACCAGAAGTGATTAACATCAAAGCCTTAACGGATCGCTGTGGAATCCACAGAAAAACATTCTATCTTCATTACACCTGTATCGAGGCACTTTATGAAGATGCGCTAAATATCCTTGTACAGCAGTACAACGAAGAAGTTGCCAAGCTGCCGAATCCTTATACCTATTATGATTTAACAAAAGTTCTATTTGAGTTTTTTACTAAGAGTGAATACAACGAGTGTTTATACTGCAACCCAAAATATGTAGAGTTTTCCTCACGTCTCGGTGCTACAACACTGAAACATAATCGCTCCATCTATAATCCATACAGTCAGTACTCTCCTGAGATGCAGAATATCATTAATGCCTTTGTTTCTCAGGCATCCTCTGTTGCCTTCCGGCAATGGGTATCTGATGGAAAGAAAGTTCCAATGGAAGAAGCGATTCATATGGTTGGAACTCTTCTTGAAAAGGGTGTCCAGGCAATTATTCCCCAAAATATTGAAGTGCAATCATAAGATTGAAAATGTTCAATTACCAAAACCGTAAATAAATGGCAGCAATTGAATAAGGGCCAGACGTATCTCCTTAATACACCAAGACTCCCTACCACCAGAGGATTATCCGGTAATGGGGAGTCTTTCATTGTTTCTTACTATGTTTTTAGCTGCATCTTGCCGGATGTAAACAATCCACTCAAAAGGAGATGCTCTGTCATGGATTATATACGAAAAGAAGCCGATGTTCACCTTATTCATTTGCTCTGTATTCATTACATTTTGACCTCCAAACTCATAGTTTCACTCCCATTATGTCGTGTATTTATAAATTTGTAAGCGGCGAATACAAAAAATACAAAAGAAATGGGAATAGATTAACCCTCTATTCCCATCCTAAGTCTTTCTAGACCATCATATAGACGCTCTCGTGGACATGCTACATTTAATCGAAGGAATTCATTTCCGTTTGAACCATACTGACTTCCTTCCGACAAATACAGTCCTGTTCTTTCTCTAATTCTATCTGCTAACGCTTTTGTATCTTTCGTAATTCTACTGCAATCAATCCATAATAAATAAGTTGCTTCTGACGGTACAACATATAATTCTGGAAGTTGCTCTTGAATGTATGTACATGCCACCTTTTTATTTTCCTGTATATATTCTCGCAGCTCATCCAGCCAGTTCTCTCCATGAGAAAATGCTGCTATTGCAACATCAATTGCAAATGCGTTTGGCTCTGCCACTTCATCCGTGTTCAGCCCTCTCCATACCTTATGGCGAAGATTTTCATCTGACACATATACAGCGGCTGTCTGCAGTCCCGCTATATTAAATGCCTTTGTCGGAGCAATGCAAGTAATGCTAATCTCCCTGCATATATCGGATGCCGCTGCAAATGGGATATAAGATGTTCCGGGTGCTGTCAAATCACAGTGAATCTCGTCCGATATCACGGTCACATGATATTTTTTGCACAGTTCACCGATTCTTGCCAGCGTTTCTCTGCTCCAAATTTTTCCAACCGGATTATGTGGATTGCATAAAATCATCAAACTTGTCTGTGGATCAGAGAGATCCTTTTCCAATCTTTCAAAGTCAATTTCAAAATTGACACCGTCATAGGCAAGCGGACTTTGCAGTACTTGCCGGCCATTATTGACAATCGAATTAAAGAAAATATTGTATACCGGTGTCTGAATCAGGACTTTCTCAGCAGGTGTCGTCAATTTACGCACGATGCTGGATATTGCCGGTACAACTCCTGTACAGAAAATAAGTTCCTCTTTCTCCATTTGAAATTGATGTCTATCCTTCCACCATTTCACATAGGCTTCTGACCACTCATCTGGAATATCGCTGTACCCGAATACTCCATGAATCAATCTCCGCTGCATTGCCTCTACAATCTCCGGAGCTGTCTGAAAGTCCATATCTGCCACCCACATCGGAAGTTCATTCTCATCTACATTCCATTTCAGAGAATTTGTTCCTCTGCGATTTACCATTTTGTCAAAATCATATTTCATATTGCACGTTCTCCTATTAATTTACAGAAAATGTCACGGATACATCTCCACTGCCAAGTGCTGCCTCCCAACCTGACAGATCATCTATTTTACCTAATCTTGTATAACTCCAAGAATTTGATCCATAAAAGATGACAATCTGATTTCCATTATAGAGAACAATATCACCAGCCGTAGTGGTTGTCTGTTCATTACTTGTCGTAAGATTTCTGCCAAGCGAACCAACCTTTTCAAATCCGGAATAATCACTCATATCTATCGTAACGGAATTTTCCTGCATCATCTGGATAAATTCTGTAACAGCATCATTCTCTTCTAAAGTTGCCGAGAAATTTTTTCCACCAACAGTGACTGTCATTTTTGTAATTTCTTCCTCTGCATTTTCATCTATTGTTTCTGTCGGTTTCATTGTCTTAGTTTCATCTTCCGATGTTGAAACTTCGACTCCATCATTTTGTTCCACCGTCT